>JAGWXN010000458.1 GCA_018969885.1 Betaproteobacteria bacterium
CGAGCGTCGAGTGGGACCCTACCCTCCTGGCAAGCCTTCGCATCCCTGCCGCAGTGCTGCCACGTATCGTGCCCTCGGCAGGCGTCATCGGCGAAACCGACTCGCACTGGTTCGGCCAGCCGATTCCGATCGCAGGCATGGCGGGCGATCAGCAGGCCGCCACCTTCGGTCAGGCCTGCTTTGAGCCGGGCCAGGCCAAGAACACTTATGGCACCGGCTGCTTCATGCTGATGAATACCGGCAACACGCCAAGCTTCAGCACCAACCGTCTGATCGGCACGCTCGGTTGGCAGATCCCCGCGAACACCACCTGGTGTCTGGAGGGTAGTGTGTTCATGGCAGGTGCCACGGTGCAGTGGCTGCGAGACGGTCTGGGTCTCATCGAACGCGCCGCCGATATCGAGCCGCTTGCGGCAAGTGTGACCGATACCGGTGATCTCTGGCTGGTCCCCGCATTCACCGGTCTCGGGGCGCCGGACTGGGATGGACACGCTCGCGGCGTGATGATCGGCATGACACGCGGCACCACACGGGCGCATGTCGCGCGCGCTGCGCTGGAGTCGATCGCGTTGCAATCAGCCGATCTGATCACCTCGATGGGGCGCGATGCGGGTAAGCCCATCACCGAGCTCCGGGTGGACGGTGGCGCCACCCAGAACAGCCTGCTGATGCAGATGCAGGCAGATATTGCCGGCATTCCGGTCCTTCGCCCGACCATGACAGAAACCACTGCGTTCGGCGCAGCGGCGCTAGCCGGGCTGGCGACTGGCTTCTGGCCAGGGCTTGATGCGCTCGCCGCCTGCTGGAAACTCGACCGGCGATTCGAACCACAGTGGTCCGACAGCCATCGCACGGCACACCGTGCACGCTGGCGCGAAGCAGTCGACCGGTCACGCGGATGGGCACGAGATTGACCGCTAGAACGCGCGCCTTTGCCTCGCTCACCCGACCGGAGGGCTTCGACCTCGCGGTCGTGGGCGGCGGCGCAACCGGTCTGGCGGTAGCGCTCCAGGCGGCCTGGGCGGGCCGGTCGGTGGCGTTGATCGAGGCCCATGACTTCGCAAGCGGCACCTCCTCGCGATCAACCAAACTGTTGCACGGCGGCGTTCGTTACCTCGCGCAGGGGGAAATCAGCCTGGTGCGCGAAGCGCTCCATGAGCGCAAGGCCCTCATAGACCTGGCCCCCGATCTCGCGCACCCGCTCCGCTTCGTGATGCCCGCCTATCGCTGGTGGGAGCGCCTGTTTTATGGCGCAGGTCTGGTCACCTACGACTGGCTCGCCGGCACATCCAGCCTGGGTAAGACCGAACAGCTGTCACGGGCCGCCATGCTGAGCCGCTACCCCGCCGTTGCGACCCATCATCTGCGCGGCGCGGTCAGCTACTGCGACGCGCAGTTTGACGATGCGGGACTCGCCATCGCGATGGCGCGCGGCGCCGCGGCGGCGGGTGCAGTGCTGCTTAACCGGGTGCAAGCCACCGGGGTCACGCCCCACGCAAGCGGCCTCGCGCTCGCGATAACCGACCGGTTCACCGGCGCCTCGGGCCATCTGAAGGCACGCGACGTGGTGAACGCCGCAGGCGTCTGGGTCGATGGGCTGCGTGGCGGCGCGCCCATGGTGCAGCCCAGCCAGGGCGCCCATATCGTGGTTGACCGCCGCTTCCATCCGGCAGACGACGCACTGCTGCTGCCGCGAACCGCCGACGGCCGGGTGCTGTTTGTTGTGCCCTGGCTTGGCTACTGCGTGATTGGCACCACCGACACGCCGCGCGACCCTGCGGACGTCGAGCTGGGCCGCGAGCCGCTCCCCTTCTCCGCTGAAATCGATCTGATCCTGTCCGAGGCCGCGCGGCTCCTGTCACCCGCCCCAACGCGGGCCGACATCCTGAGCGCCTGGGCAGGGCTACGCCCCCTGGTGAGGCCGAGCGCCACCACTGGCTCTGCCACCCATCGCATCAGTCGCGAGCACGCGATCGAAGTCGAACCGAACGGCCTCGTCACCATCACTGGCGGCAAATGGACCACCTGCCTTGCCATGGCGCGCGATGTCCTCCGCGCGCTCCCGCAGCAGCCCTTCGAGGCGACGACCCCGCCAGGCATCACGCTTCCGTCTGGCATGGCAGGCCTCGCCGCGCGAGCGCCAACGCCCGATGAAGTGGCCTGGCTCGCCGATCACACCTGGGCGAGCACGGTAGAGGATGTTCTCGCCCGACGCTCGCGGCTGCTGTTTCTCGATGTGGCGTCAGCGCTCGCCGCCGCACCCGCGGTCGCAAGCGCGCTCGAAGCGCAAACCGGACGCGATGCCGACCTTGCGGGTTTCCAGCTGACGGCCCACGCCTGGATGGCGCGCTTCCGGCAGGTATAGCCAGGGCCGCTTTACCGCAGACCCGCGCGCTGAAACAGGCACCTTAGACACCATTCCTTCGCAGCGGTAGAGTAGGTCTTCTCGCGAAACGTTGCCCCCCGGCAGCATCG
>JAGWXN010000459.1 GCA_018969885.1 Betaproteobacteria bacterium
CCCCTGCGGGCCCAATCTGCCTGGCCCAATCGCGCCGTGAAGGTGGTGGTGCCGTTCGCAGCGGGAGGTAACACCGACTCCATCGCCCGACTGCTCGCTGAACGCTTCACGCAAGCCCTTGGGCAGCCGTTCGTGGTGGAAAACCGCGTCGGTGCGGGCGGCGGGCTTGCAATTGATTTTGTCTCGAAGGCGGCGCCTGATGGCTACACGCTGCTGGTGGGTGCGATGGCTAATCTGGCCATTTTGCCGGTCATCAATAAGGTCACCTTCGACCCGATTCGCGATTTTGTCCCGATCAGCAATATCGGCAGCAACCCCTTCGTGCTGGGTATCCACCGCTCGGTTCCTGCCACGAATGTTCAGGAATTCATCGACCACGTCCGCAAGAATCCCGGCAAGTTCAACTATGCGTCGGGCGGGTCGGGCAGCGTCTCCCATCTTTCGGGGGCCTTGTTCGTAAAGCGGGCGGGGATCGAAATGGCCCACGTGAGCTACAAGGGCGGGTCGCAGGCCGTGGTGGATCTTCTTGCCGGCAACGTGCAGATGTATTTCGGCAATTTTTCCGAACTGGTGCCGCATGCGAGCGGCGGGCAGATCCGCCTGATTGGCGTTTCGAGCGAGCAGCGAGTGTCCCAGTTGCCCAACGTACCCACCATTTCGGAGTCGGGGCTCGCGGGCTTCAAAACCATCACCTGGAACGGGCTTCTGGCGCCGGCTGGTACGCCGCAGTCGATCGTCGATCGCGCAGCGCTGCTCACCCGCGAAGTGGTCAGTAGCGAGAGCGCACGTGCCCGCTTTGCGCAGATCGGCGTCGACCCGATTGGCAGTACTCCGGCCGAGTTTGCCGCCACGCTGCGCGCCGATTTGCAAACCTGGGCTGAGGCGGCCAAGGTCGCCAATCTCAAAATGGAGTAAGCCCGATGACCGGTGCTGCAACAGGACCAGGCAGTCTCGACGCGCTGGCGACTCGCGCGAAGATCGGCGTGATCGTGCCGGCCACCAACACGGTGGTGCAGCCCGAGATGGAGTCGATGCGTCCGCCAGGGGTGACCAACCATGTCAGCCGCATGCTGTTGCCGCCCCGGCCGTATGACGACATGAAGGAATACCGGCAGGCGCTGGAGACCGAGCGAGGTGGGCTTGAGGAGGCGCTCGATCTGGTGATGAAGTGCGAGCCGCATGCGGTGGCGCATGGACACTCCATTCATTCCTTTCGGGGCGATCGCGCTCGGGCGGACGCCGAGCGGCAGCGTCTTGAGGCGCTAAGCGGCGGGGTGCCGTTTATCACCCCCTCGGTTGCGGTGCTCGAAGGTCTGCGAGCCATTGGTAATCCGCAGGCGCTGGGCGTGCTCACGCCGTACTGGCCGCCGGCCGACGCGCTGATCGCCGAGTTCTTCACCGCCTGCGGATACCGTGTGCTTGCCACGCACGGTCTTCAGGCGAAGGGCCCGATTTCGGTTGCTCAGTTCACGCCTGCACAGATCCTGGAGGGTTTTGATCGTCTGGCCGATGCGCAGGGGATCGAGGCTTTTGTTCATGTGGGCACTAACCTGCCGGTCAGTGCCATGACGGCGCAGATCGAGGCGCGCCTCGGGCGGCCGCTCATTGGGGTCAATGTGGCAACTTATTGGCTTGCTCTGCGGCGGGCGGGCATTCGAGATGCGTTAAGCGGCTTCGGGCTGCTCGCGGAACGTCACTGAACGTCTCGGACTCGCCCACGTGCCGCGGGCCCGGCCGGGCTTGCATGCCCGGCCTTTCGAGTCCTCGCGCAAAGCACGCAGGTGCTTTGCTTTCTGGGCACATAAAACAAAAAGGCCGGCTTCGCCGACCTTTAGAATGGTGCCCAGAAGAGGACTCGAACCTCCACAGTGTTGCCACCGCTAGGACCTGAACCTAGTGCGTCTACCAATTCCGCCATCTGGGCTTCGAAGGCCTTACGGCAATCGAGGCGCGAATTCTAATGAAGATCGATGGATTGTCAAACCTGAGCTGGGCAAAGCCATGCCCGCTCATCTGGAGGCGCTGACGAGTGACTGAAGCAGACCGGGCTCCGCCCACCCGCGAAACCATTCTTGAGTGCTTGAGGGCGGCCGATGTGCCGCTCACGCCCTCGGACCTCGCGCAGCGCCTGGGCGTGACCGCTGCGCAGAGCGGTCCGCTGCTGCGTCGCCTCGCGGCGATGGAGCGCGACGGCCAACTCCTCCCCAACCGGAAAGGGGTGCTGCTGCTCGCAACTCGGCTCGATCTGATCGCCGGGCGGGTCCAAGGGCACCGGGACGGTTTCGGCTTTCTCTTACCTGATGCCGGCGGCCCCGATCTGTTCCTGTCACCTCGCGAAATGCAAAAAGCGATGCACGGAGATCGGGTGTTGGTTCGCCGGGTGGGCTACGACTCGCGAGGCAGACCCGAAGGCAGCATCGTTGAGGTGACCGAGCGTGCGCATCGCCGACTGGTG
>JAGWXN010000460.1 GCA_018969885.1 Betaproteobacteria bacterium
GTGCTCGATCAAGGTAGCGGCGACCGGTATCTCTGTAACTCGCGCTACTCGGGCGGCATTCTGCACCTGGCATTCAGAGATGTTGCAGATGATCCGGCGTCACTGCGGGCTGCGATGAACGAAGCCACCAGCGGGTTCATCGACCCGTCACTCGCCACGCTGCTCTCTGAGAACGCGCTGCGATCTGTGCACTGGTTACGCGATCAGGGCGTCCGGTTCATCCGCAATCCGCAGGTGGTCTGGCAGCGCTGGGTGCTCGCGCCGCCTCGTGCGATTACCGGTGGGCTCGACTGGGAAGGCAGGGGGCCGGATCTGGCGCTTCGAACCTTGCTCGCAAAATTCCGCGAGCTGGGCGGCGAACTTGCTCTTGAAACCCGAGTGGAACACGCGCTGGTGCACGAGGGGCGATGCGTTGGCGTTCGCGCTCATCAGGCGGGGCGTGAGCTTGTTTATGAGGCCGGTGCTGTTCTTGTCGCCGATGGCGGATTCCAGGCCAACCCGGATCTGATGAAGGCACATGTGTCGCCTCAACCGGCGGGCGTTTTGCAGCGCAATTCGGGGATGTCGCGCGGCGACGGTCTCCGTCTGGCAGCTGCACTGGGCGCGGCAACGGTTGGGATGGAGGCGTTCTACGGGCACCTGCTGGTTCAGGAAGCCTTCAGCAACCCAAAGCTCTGGCCCTATCCGCAGGTTGATGAGATCGCCTGTGCCGGGGTGGTGGTCGACCCCGACGGTAAACGCATCGCCGATGAGGGACTGGGTGGGGTGTATCTCGCCAATCAGATCGCCCACCGCGACAACCCACTGGATTGCCATGTTGTTTTTGATTCCGCCATTTGGGACGTACAGGGACGCCAGTCACGTATTCCCGCCAATCCGCATCTGCTCCGGGGAGGCGCCACGCTGGTCGAAGCGCCCACTATCGCGGCGCTTGCAGCGAGGATTGGTGTGAATGCGTCTGCGCTTGAACAGACCGTGGCTGCGCACAATCAGGCGCTGGCGAACGGGACAGGAGCCAATCTCCAGCCGTCACGGTCAGCGAACAAACATGCGCCCGCACCGATAGCCAAAGCGCCGTTTCATGCCTTTCCAATATGTGCGGGTATCACGCATACGGCAGGAGGCTTGCGGATTGACGCCCAGACGCGGGTGTTGAACGCACAGGGTGGGGTGGTCGCTGGGTTGCATGCCGCGGGCGCCGCCGTCGGCGGGATAGAAGGCGGCCCGCAGGCGGGTTACGTCGGCGGCCTGATGAAGGCGCTGGTCCTGGGCGTGGTGGCGGCCGAGCAGGTGGCCAATCAGATCAAACAGGGAGACTGATCATGATCCAGAAAATGCTGAGGGTCGGATTCGTGGCGCTGGCAATGGCTGGGGCCAGTTCGGTGGGCGCTCAGACTTATCCAAACAAGTCGGTTCGTATCGTGGTGCCCTTTGCGCCAGGCGGAAGTGCGGATGGCACGGCGCGGCCGGTTGCCGAGCGGCTGTCATCCATTTTGGGTCAAGCCTTTGTGATTGATAACCGGCCTGGCGGTTATGGAACGGTGGGCGCCGCACACGTCGCCAAGTCGGAACCCGACGGGTACACGCTGCTGCTCGTGCCCGGTACACACGTGCTGACGCCGAGGCTGTTGCCGAACCTGGGGTATCACGCCATCAATGACTTCTCACCGGTGGCAACGCTGGTGTTTGCGCCCTACGTGATCATCGGCGCGAAGAACCTTCCCTTCACCACGCTTAAAGACGCGATGCAGTATGCGCGCGAGCAGCCGGGCAAGATTTCTATCGGCAACTCAGAGGTGACGACCAGGCTAGCCGGCGAGTCGCTTGCCAAGGTGGCCGGTGTCACGGTCACGCATGTCCCTTACAAGGGGGGCGGGCCGATCGCCAACGATGTGCTGGGAGGACATTTAGCCATCGGGGTGGTCACGCCGATTTCGGCGCTTGGGTTTCACCGTGAGAAGCGGGTGAACTCGCTTGCCGTCACATCGCCGAAGCGCTTGGCGAGCCTGCCCGACGTTCCGACGGTTGCCGAGGCCCTTGGGGTCGCGGAATACGACTCGCAGACCTGGTTCGCGCTCGCGGGTCCGGCCAATATGCCGCGGCAAGCCATCGAGCGGTTGTCGCAGGCAATCCGCCAGATCATGCAGGATCAGGACATGCTCAACCGCTTCGCAAACATGGGGCTGGTTCCGGCCGAGGACACGTCGCCGGAGGCACTGGGTCGTCTCATGCGATCGTTCAGCGAGCGAAATGGCGTGTTGATCGACGCCGCCAAGCTCAAGCTCGATTAATCGCCAGGCGGACCGGCCTCACGGGGGAACACCATGAAGATGCGGGTTTTCGGTACGTTGGTAGTGATGTTGGGATGTTTGAGCGGTCAGGCGCAGGCGCAGGCCTGGCC
>JAGWXN010000048.1 GCA_018969885.1 Betaproteobacteria bacterium
CCAAGGAAATCGAGCTCAAGGACAAGCTGCAGAACATGGGCGCGCAGATGGTCAAGGAAGTGGCTTCCAGGTAAGCCGATCCTTACTTACAAGTTTTCAGGAGTACTCCGAACATGGCAGCAAAGATTGTTCTGTTCCACGACGACGCGCGTCACAAGATGGTCGCTGGCGTCAACATCCTCGCCAACGCCGTCAAGGTCACCCTCGGTCCCAAGGGCCGTAATGTCGTGCTCGAGCGCAGCTTCGGCGCCCCCACCGTCACCAAGGACGGCGTGTCGGTGGCCAAGGAAATCGAACTGAAGGACAAGTTCGAGAACATGGGCGCGCAGATGGTCAAGGAAGTTGCTTCCAAGACCTCCGACAACGCCGGTGACGGCACCACCACCGCCACCGTGCTGGCCCAGGCCATCGTCCGCGAGGGCATGAAGTATGTGGCCGCCGGCATGAACCCGATGGACCTCAAGCGCGGTATCGACCGTGCGGTCATCGGGCTCACCGAAGAGCTGAAGAAGATCAGCAAGCCCTGCACCACCACCAAGGAAATCGCTCAGGTGGGTTCCATCTCCGCCAACAGTGATGACGAAATCGGCAGCATCATCGCCGAAGCCATGGAGAAGGTTGGCAAGGAAGGCGTGATCACGGTTGAAGACGGCAAGTCGCTCAACAACGAACTCGACGTGGTCGAAGGTATGCAGTTCGACCGCGGCTACCTGTCGCCCTACTTCATCAACAACCCCGACAAGCAGATCGCGGTGATGGATGATCCCTTCGTGCTGCTGCACGACAAGAAGATCAGCAACATCCGCGACCTTCTCCCGGTGCTCGAGCAGGTTGCCAAGGCTGGCCGTCCGCTCCTGATCATCGCCGAGGAAGTTGAAGGCGAGGCGCTCGCCACCCTGGTGGTGAACAACATTCGTGGCATTCTGAAGACCGTTGCCGTCAAGGCCCCGGGCTTTGGCGACCGTCGTAAGGCAATGCTCGAAGACATGGCCATCCTCACCGGTGGCGTTGTGATCGCCGAAGAGACCGGCATGTCGCTCGAGAAAGCCACCCTGGCTGACCTCGGCCGCGCCAAGCGCGTTGAAGTGGGTAAGGAAAACACCACCCTCATCGACGGCGCCGGTGAGTCCAAGCTGATCGAAGCCCGCGTCAAGGCGATTCGCTCACAGATCGACGAAGCCACCAGCGACTACGATCGCGAGAAGCTCCAGGAGCGTGTTGCCAAGCTGGCAGGCGGCGTTGCCGTCATCCGCGTCGGTGCCGCCACCGAAGTCGAGATGAAAGAGAAGAAAGCCCGCGTGGAAGACGCGCTGCACGCCACCCGTGCCGCCGTCGAAGAAGGCATCGTGGCAGGCGGCGGTGTGGCGCTTCTGCGTGCCCGTTCCGCGGTCAAAGTGAAAGGCGACAACGCCGATCAAAATGCCGGCATCCAGATCGTGATGCGCGCCGTTGAAGAGCCGCTCCGTCAGATCGTCAATAACTGCGGCGAAGAGGCAAGCGTGGTGGTGGCCGAAGTTCTGAAGAGCAAAGGCAACCACGGCTACAACGCGGCCAACGGCACCTACGGCGATATGCTCGAGATGGGCGTGGTTGACCCCACCAAGGTCACCCGCACCGCGTTGCAGAACGCTGCTTCGGTGGCAAGCCTGATGCTCACGACCGACGCCATGGTCGCCGAGCAGCCGGAAGACAAGCCGGCCCCGGGCGGCATGCCTGGTGGCATGGGCGGTATGGGCGGCATGGGCGGTATGGATATGTAATCCAGCCTGCTCAGGTGAGGCGCGGCGCGCACGTGCCACGCTTCACCGAGTCGTGCGATCCCCGCGTGACGAGAGTCCGCGGGGATTTTTTTCGGTACGATCGCGGGTTCCCCGCAACCGTCACCCAGGTCTTCCACGCAATGTCCGATTCCGCGCACTTCGACGACTTCGACCGTGTCTGGTCCCAGCGAGATCTTTCCCGCGCAATCGGATGGAAGCGACTGAAGTCATGGGACAGCAGCGCCCGCACGCTTCGGGCCATCTTCGAAGCACGCCCAGAGTTCTGCCACTCTGGCGGCACCATCGCACAGGGCGGCTTCATCACAGCGTGGCTCGACGCATCCATGGCGCAGGCCACCATGCGTGACACGCAGTTCGAGAGCAATATCGCCACCCTCGAACTCAAGGTGTCGTTCCTCAAGGCGGTTCCGCCAGGTGAAGTGCTTGCTGAGGGACGCGTACTCCGGCGTGGCAAGCGCGTGGTGTTTCTCGAAGCAAGTCTGTTCAATCTGGACGGCACTGAGCTCCTCGCCACGGCCACCTCCACCGGACTGATCGTTCCGCTGGTTCTCGACAAGGAGTGATCCGGTGAAGCGCGCACTCAACTTCAGTTCCGGCCCCGCGATGCTGCCGGCAGACGTGCTCAGGCAGGTCGCCGCCGAGATGCTCGACTGGCAGGGCAGCGGCATGTCGGTGATGGAGATGAGCCATCGCGGCGAGCACTTCATGCGCATTCATGCTGAGGCGCAGCAGGACCTGCGCGACCTGATGGGGATCCCGCCCAACTATCGGGTGCTGTTTCTCCAGGGCGGTGCCACATTGCAGTTCACGATCGTGCCGATGAACCTGCTCGGCCTTACCGGACACGCCGACTATGTGACCACCGGCGAATGGTCGCGAAAGGCACTGCGCGAAGCTAAGCGCTATGGCGATGCACGCGAAATCGCAAGCGACGAACCCAACGGTTTTCGCACGATCCCGTCACCGGACAGTTGGACGCGTTCAACGAATGCTGGCTACCTGCATCTCTGCTCGAACGAAACCATAGGCGGTGTCGAGTTTCACACGCTACCCGACACGGGCGGCACACCGCTCGTCGCCGACATGTCATCCACCATCCTGTCGCGGCCCATCGACGTGTCCCGCTACGGGCTGATCTACGCCGGCGCACAGAAAAACATTGGTCCTGCCGGCCTCACCATTGTGATCGTTCGCGAGGACCTCCTCGGCCATGCGCTCCCCGGTACGCCCGCGCTCCTCGATCTGGGCGCACAGGCCGATGCCGACTCCATGATCAACACGCCCTCCACGTTCAGCATTTATGTGGCCGGCCTCGTGTTCCAGTGGCTCAAGCGCCAAGGCGGGGTCGCGGCCATCGAAAAGCAGAACATCGCGAAGGCCCGCCTGCTCTACGAGTGTATCGATCAAAGTCGTCTCTATGTGAACCGTATCGATCCTGCTGTGCGTTCGCGGATGAATATCCCGTTTCAGCTCGCGCGCCCGGAACTCGACAAGGCGTTTCTCGAGGGCGCTGAGGGTGCCGGCATGGAGCAGCTCAAAGGTCACCGTACCGTGGGCGGCATGCGCGCCTCCATCTACAACGCGATGTCCATCGAAGGCGTGCAGGCACTAGTCAATTACATGCGGCAATTCGAGCGGGAGCACGCATGACCGACGCGCTGCTTCATTTTTCCGGTCTGCCTGGGTCGCTCGATGCAGGCATGCGCGACGCGCTCCTCGCGCCCACCGATCTCCTCGATTACCGACACCCCGCCGTGCAGGACTTCGTGCGCAGCGCGGGCGCAGATCGCGGCTCGCCCATTGAGCGCGCCGTCGCCCTCTTCTACGCCGCCCGCGACCGTATTCGCTACGACCCCTACCGCATCAGCGCAGCCGCTGCCGACTACCGAGCAAGCAGCGTTGCGCTCGCCGGCCATGGCTGGTGCGTGCCAAAGGCCTCGCTCCTCGCGGCCTGCGCACGCGCAGTCGGCATCCCTGCTGCCATCGGTCTGGCCGATGTCGCCAACCACCTGAACACCGAAAAGCTTCGCGCGCGCATGGGCGGCACCGACGTGTTCTATGACCACGGCTATGTGGCCATGCTGCTTTCTGATCGCTGGGTCAAGGCCGTGCCCGCATTCAACATCGAACTCTGCCAGCGGTTCGGTGTGAGCCCTACCGAATTCGATGGCCGCAGCGACGCGCTCTACCAGGAATACAACGCCCGCGGCGAGCTGCACATGAGCTATCTCGCCGACCACGGCTGCTGGAGCGACTTGCCGCTCGACAAGGTGTTCGCTGATTTCGCTCAGCACTACCCCGGTGCCATGTTTGCTCAGGGCACGGTCGCTGAGCCCTCACGCTTTGAGGATGAGCGGCCGTTGGGTTGAGCGGCGAGCGCTGCCAGCACCTCCTCGTCAGTCACCTGAGGAAAACGCAGATAAAACTGCGAGATTGAAAAAAGCATGCGGCTGCGTCTGGGGCACACAATCTCGTCAGCGAGATCGGTCAGCGCTGCGAGCGACTCCAACTCTGCGATGGGTACCGCACAGACAAGCCGGGCGGGCCTGCGCCGTCGGACCCAGCCCAGCGCCGCGCGCATCGTGGCGCCGGTGGCAAGCCCGTCATCGACCACGATCACGCAGCGCGCCTCGAGGTTTTGCGCTGGCCGCACGGCGCGATAACGCTGAAACCGCTCCGTGAGGCGAGCGCGCTGCCGCTTGGTCTCCTCCGATAGCCATGCGGCATCGGCCAATGATTCGAGCCCGGGCATCTGAACCACCACGCCGTCACCGTCGACGGCGCCGATCGCGAACTCGGGCTGGCCAGGCGCGCCCAGCTTACGCACCGGCACGAGATCCAGCGCTGCGTCGAGACGCTCGGCGAGTCGCACGCCCATCGGAACCGCACCGCGAGGAATAGCCAGCACAAGCGCGTCCCGGCCCTTGAGATGCGCGAGCGCGGCCGAGAGCACCTCGGCTGCTTCAATCCGGTCGGCATAGGGAGCACATGCTTCGTCATCGGGCATTGCCGAATCGCCGGGTTTGCTGGCTCTGGTCATGCTTACGCCCTCTCTTAGACATGATCAGTATCGCGATCAGGCTCGGCATGCGTACCCCGTCAGATCAAGCGGATGATCCGCGCTCGTTCGCCTCACTGCCGAGAATCAAGCTCGCGGCGTGTTGCCATCGATACAGTCGTTGCCGATGAACCTCTTCACAATGTTCGACGTCGGCGCGGCCTGGCGCTGGGGCTCGTTCGTTCCCCCCGTCGTGGCGGCCACTTACGCCTCACCGGCCGTGGTGTCCCAGCTTGCGGGCCTGCGCTGCCGCGACCTGATCCGCCATGCCCGCGCGAAATCCAGGTTCTACGCCGGACGCTTCAAGCATCTTCCGGTCGACGCCCCGCTCACTGAACACCCCAGCGTGAGCCGCGCCGAATTGATGGCGCATTTCGATGACTGGGTGACCGATCCAGCAATCCGGTTTGCCGATGTGAATGCCTTCATCGCTGACCCCAACCGTTGCGGCGAGGCTTTCCTGGGACGCTACGCAGTCTGGACCAGTTCAGGAACCACCGGGGTGCCAGGCGTTTATGTGAGCGACCCGGATACGCTCGCCATTCACGAGGCGCTCCTCACCACCCGGACCGAGGGCGCGAGCGGCGCCGTCTCACTCTGGCGGCTGATGATGGGGGGCGGTCGGCTCGCGCTGATTGCCGCGCAGGACGGTCACTTCGCGGGCATCACGACCTGGGAGCGCGCCCGTCGCGCATCGCCCTGGCTCAACGTCCGGTCTCGCGCGTTTCCTGTCACCGCACGGATCGAGGAACTGGTGGCGGCGCTAAACGACTGGCAACCCGCCTTGCTCGCAAGCTACCCCTCAATGCTATCGGTGATGGCAGATGAACGGGAGGCTGGACGGCTCACGATTAAACCCACAGCGCTCTGGAGCGGCGGCGAGGAACTGCCCCGGTTCGAACGGGAGCGACTCTCGCAATCGTTCGCCTGCCCTGTGCATGAGGAATACGCCGCCTCGGAATGTATGAACATCGCGTTCAGCTGTAGCGAAGGATCCCTCCATCTGCACGCTGACTGGGTGATCCTTGAACCCGTCGATGAGCGGGGGCACATTCTTCCACCCGGCCAACCGTCGGCCAGTACCCTGCTCACCAACCTCGCAAACCATGTGCAGCCCCTCATCCGCTACCAGCTGGGCGATAGCATTACCTTCCTCACCGATCCCTGCGAATGCGGCTGCCCCCTCCCGCGGCTACGTGTGGAGGGTCGAAAGGATGATGTGCTGAAGCTGCCAGCCGGTCACGGCATGACAATTAGGATTGTCCCGCTTGCGATTGAGAGCGTGCTTGAAGACCGCGCGGGCATTCATCAGTTCCAGCTTCGCCAGAGCGGCCCGCACGGGCTGACGGTCCGGTTCAACCCGCCCACCGGGCTCACCCAGCGCGAGGCCTGGCCACGGGTCGAGCACTGCCTGCGCGAATTTCTCGATCACCAGGGGGCTCGCTCGACCGCGATTTCGCTGGACCCCGCTCCGCCGCAAGCCGATCCGGTGAGCGGCAAGCTCCGAAGGATCTGCGGCGCGGGCGCCTCCCCCCGGGCTTGAGACGCAGCGTAGACGCCCCGGTGCGACGCCGGGGCTCGTGTGCATTTCATCAGCGCAGCCAGGGGCGAGACCGGACACTGCTCGTACCGCATTATCATTGGGTCGAGCGGTTGCCTTCACCGGCACATCCGCCATCCCCAGGCGCGCTCCACGCGCCCCTTTTCGACCAGGAGACGATGATGGGTTCGATGATTGATTTCGACCGCGCCGACGGCAAGGGCAAGGCGCGCGGCTACCTCGCCACCAGCACCCGCGCAGGCGCGCCGGGTGTGGTGGTCATTCAGGAGTGGTGGGGTCTGCAGGACCAGATCAAGGGCGTCTGCGATCGGCTGGCTGCTGAGGGCTATCACGCGCTGGCGCCCGATCTCTACAACGGGGTGGCCGTGCCTTATCACGACCCCGATGCCGCCAACAAGCAAATGACCTCGCTCAATTTCATTGATGCCACCGACAACGCAGTACGGGGCGCGGTGCAGTATTTCAAAAAGCAGGGGCTCAAGGCGGGTCTGACCGGTTTCTGCATGGGCGGTGCGGTCACCATCATCGGGTCAGTGCGCATCCCTGAACTCGACGCGGGAGTCTGCTTTTACGGCATTCCGCCTGCGCAGGCGGCCGATCCAGCGCAGGTCCGGATTCCGCTTCAGGGACACTTTGCAAGTCGCGACGACTGGTGCACGCCGCAGGCCGTTGAAGCGTTTGAGGCCGCGGTCAAAGCCGCGGGCAAGCGCGTGGAATTTCACATGTACGAAGCCGACCACGGCTTCGTCAATGAACAGCGCGATGCGGTTCATGATGCGCCAAGCGCGAAGCTCGCCTGGGAACGCATGATGGGCTTCTGGAAGAAGCACCTGGGCTGATTATTCGATCTCGGTGTGTGCGGGCGGGCGACTCAGACCGCGCTGCCCCGCACACGCGTGGGCAGCAGCACCATGGCAATGGCAAACACCACACAGGCGAGTGCCGCGCCGTCCTGCCAGTGGAGCGGCTCGTTGAGCACCCAGGCGCCCGAAAACAGTCCGATGACCGGAATCATCAGAACCGACAGGCCGCTTGCCACTGGCGACAGCGTGGAGGCAAGCCGGAACCACAGCAACTGCGCAACGCCAAACACCACAAAGCTGTTGTAGAGGAGCGCAAACAGGGCGGGAGCGTTGATCGCCGCAGGCTGCCAGCGATCAAGTTCAGTGGCGAGCGCCAGCGCGCTGCAGACAACGAGCGCAAGCACCACCGACCAGAAGGTGATCACCTTGATCGATGCGGGCAGACGTCGCCGGCGAGTGAGGTGCGTGCCATAGGCCCAGGCGCCTGCCGCGCACAGCATGAGCGCCGTCCCACCCGGACTGCCGCTGATCGCAGAGAGTTCGCTCGCCATGAGAAGCGCCACACCGCCCGCCGCTGCGAGCACCCCGACCGCCAGGCGCAAACCGGGGCGTTCGCGGTAGAGGATCATGCCGAGCACCGCCGCCCAGATCGGCATGGTGTAGCCCAGAATGGCAGCGCGGCCCGAGGACAGCAGCGACACTCCGTACATCACGCAGACGTACCAGATCACCAGGTTAAAGAGCGCGATGAACAGCATCTCGGCCCAGTGTTCGCGCGCGATTCGGATCGGTTCACCTGCCGCGCGGATCATCCACCAGAGCATCGGCAAGGCAAGTAGCATCGTGATCGACCGAAAGGTCATGGGCGCAATCACACTCACCCCGGTTTTCATGATCGGCCAGTTGATGCCCCAAAGAACGGTGAGCAGCACCAGCCCACCGAGTTCGCGCCCGGAGAGTCGATCCGTGCTCATGCTTTCCCCTGGCTCAGCGCAGGGACTAGAATCGGACTCAGAACATTCTCCGGGAGACAGACGGCGTCATGAATTTCTCATTGTCGCTCAGACAGGCGTGGGCACGCGCCGATTCAATGCTCTGCGTGGGCCTGGACCCGGATCCAGCGCGTATTCCCGCCGCGCTCGGGCATGGCCCCGAGGCGATTTTTAGCTTTTGCCGCGATATCGTTGACGCCACCGCCGCCTATGTCTGCGCATTCAAACCCCAGATCGCCTATTTCTCGGCGGTGCGCGCAGAACGCGAACTCGAGCGTCTGATCGAACACATTCATGCGCAGCACCCCGGCATCCCGGTCATTCTCGATGCCAAACGGGGCGACATCGGCTCCACGGCCGAGCGCTATGCAATCGAGGCGTTCGAGCGCTACGGTGCCGACGCCGTCACCATCAACCCCTATATGGGGTTTGATTCCATCGAACCCTGGCTCGCCTGGGAAGGGCGCGGCGTGATCCTGCTTTGCCGCACTTCAAACCCTGGCGGTAGCGACCTGCAGGCGCTTGATGTCGGAGGCGAAGCACTCTACGAGCGAGTCGCTCGGCTGGCGGCCGGACCCTGGAATGCCAGCGGTCAGATCGGGCTGGTATTGGGTGCCACCTTTCCGGCTGAACTCGCCCGGGTACGTGCCATCGCGGGCAATTTGCCGATGCTGGTACCGGGCATCGGCGCGCAAGGCGGCGATGTGGCGGCCACCGTTGCGGCGGGAATCACCAATGATGGCTGGGGCATGGTGATCAACTCTTCACGGGCCATTCTGTACGCAGACCCAGGCGTCGGCTTCGCGCAGGCCGCAGCACAAGTCGCCGAACGCACGCGAAACGAGATCCGAGCTGCGCGCACGTCCGCATGGACCGCCCGCACAGGGTAAGGGGCATCCTTGAGAGTGCTCGTCGCCGAAGATGACCGTACGCTTGCAGACGGCCTGTGCCGGGCCCTGCGCGCCAACGGAAACGCTGTGGATCATGTTGAAGACGGGCAGACGGCCGATACCGCACTGGCCGCCCAGAACTATGATCTGGTCATTCTTGATCTCGGACTCCCCAGGCTGGCTGGCCTGGATGTCCTTAAACGACTGCGCTCGCGCGGCAGCAGCACCCCGGTACTCATTCTCACGGCGGCCGATTCAGTCGAGCAGCGGGTCCGTGGCCTCGATCTCGGCGCCGATGACTTCATGGCCAAGCCCTTCGCGCTCACCGAACTCGAGGCCCGCATCCGGGCGCTGGTTCGCAGGGGTATGGGCGCTGCAAGCAGCACCTTGAAGCTGGGCTCTCTCAGCTACGATCAAGTCGGTCGCCAGGCCTGGGTGGCCGACCAGCAGGTCGAACTCTCCGCACGCGAACTCGCGCTTCTGGAAATACTCCTCCAGAGGAACAGCCGACTAGTGAGCAAGGAGCAGATCGTTGAGCACCTGTGCGGCTGGGGCGAAGAGGTCAGTCATAACGCCATCGAGGTCTATGTTCATCGCCTGCGCAAGAAACTCGAGGGCGGTAACGTCCGGATCGCTACGGTACGGGGACTGGGCTATAGCCTGCAGCGCACCACCGACACGGAACCGCGCTGATGTCCGAACCCGCGGCACGTGCGCCGTCTGTCCTGGGCGACCTTGTCGCCACGCGCGAAAGCCCTCCTCCGCCTGAAGCGCCCGCCCCGGCGGCCAGACGCCTTCGGCGGCCTGCGCCGCGTCGTCGAAATAATCCGTTTTCCCTGACTGAGCAGCGGTCGTTATTCGGCGAGATCCTCGACTGGATGTTCGCCCCCCTCATGCTGCTGTGGCCGCTGTCAGTGGCGGTCACCTTCGTGGTGGCGCGCTCACTGACCGACGCGCCTTTTGACCGCACACTCACTGACCGAGTGGAAGTACTGCGCGAGAGAATCACCAGCAGCGACACCGACGCCCGCGCACAGCTGCTGCCGCTACTTGACAGGCTTACCCGCGCCCAGGATGGTTCCACGCTTCGCATCCAGATTGCGGGCCCAGAGGGAAGCATCATCGCGGGCGACCGCGCACTCGCCCGGCCCGGACTCTACGACTTCCCCGCCCCCGAGCGCATCCGCCTTCGTACCGTCGTCGATAACGGCGTCGAATGGCGGGTAGCCTACACCTGGGCAAGTCCATCAGACTCATCTGAGGAAGGATTGCTCCTCATTCAGGTCGCAGATAATTTTGATAATCGCGATCAGCTGGCAAGTGAAATCATTCGCGGCGTGCTGTTTCCCCAGTTCATGATCCTGCCGCTCTCGCTGCTCCTGGTGTGGTTTGGGCTCAGCCGCGGCTTGGCACCCATGAAGCTGCTTCAGGGCAAGATTCAGCAGCGCCGACCCGACGATCTCTCGCCCATCGATCCAAAAGAGGCACCCGAGGAGCTCACACCGCTCGTGGTGGCATTCAACGATCTGCTCGCTCGTCAGGCGCAAACCCTGCAGGCGCAGCGACGATTCATCGCTGACGCGGCTCACCAGCTGAAGACTCCGCTCGCGGGCCTGCGCACGCAGTCCGAGCTTGCCATACGGGAAACCGACGCGGCGGAGCTGCGTCGCACGCTCGAGCACATCGCTGCCAGCGCGGAGCGGAGCGCGCACACGGTGAGTCAGTTGCTTGCGCTCGCGCGCACGGAGAATTTGCGTCACGCCGTGGCGATGGATGAGCTCGACCTCGCTCATCTCGTTCGCACCGTCATCGCCGACCACTACAGCATCGCACTCGAGAAATCGATCGATCTTGGTTTTGAAAGCGATGACCTGCCGGCCCCCATCACCGGGCACCCGATTCTGCTGCGCGAGATGATCGGTAACCTGATTGATAACGCGATCCGGTATACCCCTGCCGGCGGGATCGTGACCGCACGGGTGCAGACGACGCCGGCCGACGTGGTGCTCGAGATCGAAGACGACGGGATCGGCATCGCGCCCGCCGACCGGGAGTTGGTATTCAACCGTTTTTTCCGGGTACTGGGCGCGGGTGCGGACGGCAGCGGCCTGGGGTTGTCGATCGTGCGCGAAATCGTCGGCCAGCACGGCGCCGCAATCGCCATCTCTGACGGATTGATCTGGCCCACCCAGCGGGGCGCTGGAACGGGAAGCCGCCTCACGGTGCGCTTTCCGAAATTCAATGACGACGGGCTGTAGCAGACGGGAGAGACAGCAATGTTCAAGGTTAACGCTGAGCAGCAGGCGATCATCGATGGTGTCACCGCGGTCTGTACCCGGTTCGGCGATGACTACTGGGCCGAGTGCGATCAGGCGGCGCGCTTTCCGCGTGAGTTTCATCGGGCTATCGCCGATGCCGGGTGGCTGGGCGTGACCATGCCTGAGGCGTATGGCGGCGCAGGACTGGGCATCAAAGAGGCATCGCTCGTCATGCACACCGTCGCGCAGCATGGCGGCGCGATGGCGGCTGCCTCATCGATTCACATGAACATGTTCGGGCCCCATCCGATGGTCGTTCATGGAACGCCCGACCAGAAAACACGATGGATCCCCAGGTTGGTCGCGGGGAGCGATCAGGTCTGTTTCGGAGTCACCGAGCCTGATGCGGGACTCGACACCACCAGCATCCGCACGTTCGCGAAGAAAGTGGACGGGGGCTATTGCGTATCGGGGCGCAAGATGTGGACCTCCACCGCGCAGGTGGCTAACAAGATCCTGCTGCTTGCCCGCACCTCGGCAAAGCCCGCCAAGGGAGAGGGTAAGCCCACCGATGGCATGTCGCTCTTCTATACCGATGTCGATCGCACAAAGATCGAGATCCGCCGCATTCCAAAGCACGGGCGTGCCGCGGTCGATTCGAACGCCGTCTTCATCGATGATCTGTTCATTCCCGAAGAGGACCTTATCGGCGAGGAAGGACGGGGGTTTTACTACCTGCTCGACGGTCTCAACCCCGAGCGCATCCTGATCGCGGTTGAGGCGATCGGAATCGGCCTGGATGCCCTGCGACGGGCGGCACGCTACGCACGCGAACGCGTGGTGTTTGGTCGACCGATTGGCCGCAACCAGGGCATTCAGCATCCGCTTGCCGAGTGCTGGGTCAACCTGGAGGCGGCATTGCTGCTGGCTGAGCGTGCGGCCGACCTTTATGACGCCGGACTCGCGTGTGGCCCTGAGGCAAACGGCGCGAAACTGCTGGGCTCGCGCGCGGGGTACGAGGCCTGCCAGCGTGCGGTACTCACGCACGGTGGAATGGGCTATGCGAAGGAGTATCAGGTGGAACGCCTGCTTCGCGAAGTCCTCATCACGCGGATCGCGCCCGTCACCGATCAGCTGGTGCTGTCCTTCATCGCAGAAAAGGTGCTCGACCTGCCCAAATCGTATTAGCCCGCCGCCGTCTCGCCGCCGCCGGGCAGTCCGCTCGAGACAGACCCGGGCCCGGTTGCTTCCGCACAAATCCTCGCATTGCGGGGTGCGGTTTCATGACTTCTGTTCATTACCTAATCGAACGGAGGTCATGATGAAGATGAAGAGCGCAGTCTTGCTGACATCGGTCACCGTGCTGGCGGGCGGCATGGCCCATGCATCCGAAAATCGGGACACGACTCTTTCGCCGCTTCCGCTTCTGCTCGCACAGTCCATCCCAGAGGAGCCGGTTTACGGCAGCCAGATGATGACCGAGCAGGAGCGAAACGAGCATCGGGCACAGCTTAGAGCCGCAAAGAGCGAAGAGGAGCGCGATCAGATCCGTCGGGCGCACCATGACCACATGCGGCAGCGGGCACAGGAGCGAGGCGTGACGCTCCCTGAGGAGCCCGCGGCGCGCGGAGGCGGCACAGGCCTCGGACCGGGGCCCGGTGCGGGCCCTGGCGCGGGCCCGGGAGGCGGCGCGGGCGTCGGGCGCGGTCGCTAGACATCCTTTTTGACAACGGAAGCAGCCGGCGGATAGAATTTCGGGTTCGGCGCATTAGCTCAGTTGGTTAGAGCGACGGAATCATAATCCGCAGGTCCGGGGTTCGAGTCCCTGATGCGCCACCAAATCTCAAGCCCGCAGTGACCCCGGTCCTGCGGGCTTTTTCGTTTTCGCCAGCGTCCCGGCAATCGCCTCGCGACCCCCCATGCCCAACTCCCTGCCCCACCTCGGCGTCATGCAGTCACGACTGCTCGTTAACGGCACCGTCATCACGTGCGACGATCGGTCATCGATTGCCTCCGCAGTGTGGATCGAAGGCGAGCGGATCCGCGCGGTGGGCGAACCCCACACCTGGCCAGAACAGCCGGGCCCGGATGTTCCCAGGCTTGATTTGCGCGGCCATGCGGTCGTGCCTGGTCTCACCGATGGCCACGCACACATCGACCGCGAGGGACTCCTTGCGCAGTTACCGTCGCTTTCGGGGGCGGCTTGCGTCGCCGACATCGTCGACCGCTTGCGCGAGATCGCCCGGCACACACCCGCCGGACACTGGATCGTGACCGGACCGCCTGGCGCGGCGCCCGAGTACATGCCTGGCCCCAGCGGCCTGGCAGGCGGGCAGATGCCCGACCGCCACGATCTCGACCGTGCCTGCCCGCATCATCCGGTGTACATCCGGCCCATCTGGGGTTACTGGCGCAATCAGATTCCGCTGGTCTCCTGCGCCAACACCCTGGCGTTGCGGCGCGCCGGAATCACCGCACTCACGCGCGACCCCTCTCCCGAGGCGCGGATCCTGCGCGACGCGGCCGGCGAGCCAACCGGTGTATTCGAAGAGCACACGCTGGTTCCGGTCATCGAGCACACGCTCATGCGCTGTGCGCCAGGCTTTACCGCTCACCAGCGAACGGCGGCACTGCGTATCGGCATGGAGACCTACAACCGCTACGGCACGACTGCGGTTTTCGAAGGTCATGGTGTTGCAACCGAAGTGATCAACGCCTGGCAAACGCTGCATGAGCAACAGGCGCTCAGTGTGCGCGCAACGCTCGCGTTCAGCCCCAACTGGGGTCTTCAGGCAAGCGGCGATGCCTGCCAGTTGCTATCGGAGTGGGGGCGCTGGCTCGCGCGCCGCGGCTGGGGCGACCACTGGCTACGTGTTCAGGGGCTCTATGCCGAGATCGATACCGATCCGCTCAACAACCAACTGAGGGCGGGCAATCATCCGTGCACCGGATGGGCAGGATTTCAAGCCGGGTCGGCACTACCACGTGAGGCGCTCGCCGCGCTCCTGATCGAGGCGGCTGCGAGCCGGGTTCGGATCGCGGGCATCTGGCCCACACTGTTGCCGCTCTTTAACGAAGCCAATCGCCATCACCCAATCCATGATCTGCGATGGACGCTTGGACACCAGCCCGCGCTCGATCACAATCAGATCGCCCAGATCTGCGATCTGGGTCTGGCACTCACCACGCACACCAACCGCCACCTCTACAAGGATGGCGACCGGCTTGCTGCCAAATACCCCGAAGACGATATTGTGCCGATCCGCACGCTGATCGATCGCGGGGTGCTGGTTGTACCCGGAAGCGACAATCTGCCGCCATCGTTATTCGGCCCGATCTGGCATGTCTGCGCTCGTCAGACGCGAAGCGGCCGTATCATCGGACCCGATCAACGAATCAGCCGGATTGAGGCGCTCAGGCTCAGTACCCGAAACGGCGCATGGCTCACGGGCGACGAGTCCGTGCGCGGACAGATCGCGCCCGGGATGCTCGCCGATCTGGCCGTATTGGATGCAAACCCGCTGGACTGCCCACTTGAACGGCTGCCGGAGATCCGCGCGCGCTGCGTGATCGTTGGCGGTCGGTTGATTCACTCCGATCTTTGACGCCCACGGAGCCCCTGATGC
>JAGWXN010000049.1 GCA_018969885.1 Betaproteobacteria bacterium
TTCATCATGGTGGTGCGCTGCGGATAATCCGGTCGCTTGAGATTAGCCACGCGTCCGGTTTGCATGTCTGCTCGGGTGGTGCCCCCCACGATCGGCGCGAACACCTCGTTTGATTCACCAAAGGTGCCGTGGCAGGACTCGCACTTTGCTTCCCAGACCTGGAGGCCCTCGTCGACCGACCCCTTGCCTGCGGGAAGACCTTTGAAGTCGGGCCGGACGTCAATATCCCAGGCCTGGATTTCGGTGCGCGTGGCGGGTCGACCGATACCCGCCCAGGGTCGCGCCGCGCTCCCAGCACTCGCCACGCGGGTTGTCGCTGCTTCACCCGCCTGCGCAGGCTGAGGCACCTGGGCAAGGGCCACAGTCATCGTGAGCAACGCCACCGCGCCCAAGCCCGCGGCGCGCCGGATCGTAGACTGGATCGATTGCATCGTCGATCTCCTCAGTAGACCTGAACGTTGAACACTTCGCCGCTATCGGCCAGGCGCCACGACTGGATCGCATTGTTGTGATAGATGGAGCGGGTGCCGCGCACCTCGCGCAACTGGTTGATGCGCGGCTGCACATGACCGGTTTCATCGATTGCACGGCTTTGCAAGATGGCAGGCGAGCCGTCCCAGACCCAGTCGAAATTAAAGCGCGTGAGCGCCTTGGGCAGCACCGGGCTTTCGAGCCGTGCTTCGCGCCAGTTGCGGCCGCCGTCCACCGATATATCGACCCGCCGAATGCGACCACGACCGGACCAGGCGAGCCCTGTGACGTTGTAGTAGCCCTTGTCGAGCAGCACCTGCCCCCCCGAGGGCGTGGTGATCACCGACTTCACCTCCTGGATGGAAGTGAACTGGCGATGCGTGCCGTCCGGCATGAGGTCAACGTAGTGCAGGACCTCGTCTTTGGTATGCCAGGGCGTATCGCCCACCTCGATGCGGCGCAGATATTTCACCCAGGACACGCCCTGCACGCCCGGCACCACCAGACGTAGCGGATAGCCGTTTTCGGGACGCAGCATCTCGCCATTCATGGCCCAGGCCACCATCACATCATCGAGCGCGCGTTCCATCGGAATGGTACGGGTCATTGACGAGCCATCGGCCCCTTCCGCGAGCACGTACTTGCCGTGCTTCAGATCGGCGCCGCACATCTCCAGGAGCGTGGACAGCAACACACCGGTGTACTCACTGCAGGACAACATGCCGTGCGAATACTGCACGGTGGGAACCGCAACATTGGCCCATTCCATGCCGGTATTGGCACCGCACTCGATAAAGTGGATGCGCGAGACGGCAGGCAGCCGCATCAGGTCATCCATGGTGAAAACCTTCGCTTCACGCACCAGACCATTCACCATGAGCCGATGCTGGCTGGGGTCGATGTCCCACCAGCCCTGGTGGTGACGCTCGAAATGCAGGCCGTTGGGCGTGATGATCCCGAAGAGGCCCTGAAGCGGCGTGAAGCTCACCGACGCGGCTGACACCCGGGTAAGGCCCGGGCTTTCACGCCGTTGCAGCCCCTTTTCCCATTTGGATGGCAGACCATAGCCGCGCGCAGCAACCGGCTGACCCAACCCTCGAGTGTGCTCGGGTAAATTGACGATGGCCGACTCGCCCGGGCCGTCGATGCCCGAGGCTTCAACCGGACCGCGTTGCTGGGCAGCCGCGCGCCCGGCAGCCACGCTTCCTGCGCCCGCAGCAAGCGCGCCGGCAATAAAACGCCGCCGCGACGGAGGCTTCGGCGCTTCCGGGGCGGGCGTGATTCGACCGGCAATCCTGAGGTCGGAATTCATTGCGGAGTCCTTCTTGATGAGCGAGTCCTCGCTGGGGCGACCGATCCGACAGCCGCGGGGCGCTCAGCGTGCGACACGAACAGCTCGCGCGCGGCAACATGAACGCAGACCGTCCGGCATAACTCGGTGAGCGTGGCGTCCGCCACGCCGTACCAGGTGAAGTTACGATCTCGACGACGGCTCAGGGCCCCCGCCCGATGCATGGCGCCGAGATGGCGGGAGACGGTGGTTTGCGTGGCCCCGGTGGCCGCGACGATATCGCCCACCGTGCGCTCGCGGTCGCAGATGGCATGAAGGATCTTCAGGCGCATGGGCTCGGCCAACAGCGCGAAATAGCCCGATGCCGATTGGAACACGCTGTCGAGATCGGAAACGGCAGAAACCGGCGAGGTCTCCATTGATTTCTTTGAGTTATGAGTTAATTTCCAAAAAGAATATGATTCAAAGCAAATATTGTCAAACCGATCTCGCGCTATGCTTTGACTGCAATCGAACCCAGCCGGGCGCGATGTCAACCGCTCTTCATGTCCACGCTCCCGATGCCGGTCACCGTCTGCGCGCCTCTCACGACACCCTTTGTCCGGGCTGCCTTTCTCATCACCACTCTGCTAAGCGTGGCGGCAATAACGGCTTCGGCCAGGCTCGCAGCCGCCCCCGTTAAGGCGCCTGCCTCAGCACCACTTGGGCCGTCTGCGGAGATGGTCCAAGACGCGGATCGCTCGAATCCAGCCTCCACGTCTCCGAACCGGGGGGTGACCCGCCTGCGCGAACCTGCGGGCTCGGGCGGATCGGATACCGGACATCGGCTACAGCCTCCATCGCCCGAGCGTGACGCCTTACCGACTCTTGCGCAGGCCTCGTTCGCCGCGGGCCGGCCGCTGGTGGTGATGTTCTCGCTTCGGGGGTGTCCCTGGTGCGATGCGCTGCGTCGCGAACACTTCGCCGCGCTCATGGCCACGCAGGCATCACTGGGCGTGTTTGCCATTGAAATCGATCTGACCGACGCGCGCCCGTTTGTTGCTGCGCGTGCGACCGATACAGAGCCTGCCCAGTCGCTAAAGGCCGATAGCCCACGTGAACTCGGGCGGCTGCATCGGGTGCGACTGGCGCCGACGGTCCTGTTTTTAGGTCCTGAAGGAGAGGTGGCCGAACGCCTGATTGGCTACGGTTCACCTGATTTCTTTGGCGCTTATCTAGACCAGCGCCTCGCTCAGGCGCGTGCTGCGCTCAAGTCAGCCACGCGCTGAGCGGAGCGGCTCGCCAACAGATCAGTGAAACTGACTGGCTTCGGGCTCGATATCGGCCGGCATTTCAGCATGAACCGCCTCACCCTTGCAGTTGGGGTAAAGCGGCACACCACAGTCTTCACAGAAGTCGGGCTCCTGCAATTCGGGCCAGTTGCGGATATCTCCAACGCCCAGGCTGCGCAGCAACTCGCGAATATGCTCAAGCGGCGACGGCTCGTCGGTTTCCGCCTCAGGGCCCAGCAGCGGCCACACGATGCCGTAGGCGACCTCGTCATCACTGCCTGTGGAGAGACCAATGCGGTATTCGTCGACCCGGTCTTTTCCGTATGCCGCGATGGAAGCCTTGAGGGCCGCGGGCTCCAGATCGAGCGCGTGGGTGAGGTAATGCACCGCGGCCTGAATCGAGTAAGGCCGAACCCGACGATCGGATTCACGCATGTTGAGGTGATAAGCATCGGGCAGCAGGCATTCGAACCCGCAGCCGGGCAGCATGGGCTCGAGGTTGGGGCGAGCCTGCGCCACCCATTGTTCAAGACACTGAACCCGACTCGCGTGGTCGCCCGCATCGATCTCCTGCCAACGAAACAGCGGCTGTCCCGCAGGGGCAGCGACGACCCCCAACACAAACCGCGTGTCAGCGAGCATTTCGGCGGTCTCGGGTAAGGACTTGAGATCAAGACGCGGCGTAGCGCCATTGACCAGCGACGCCGCCAGCCGGCGCGTAAGCCGGCGCAGCTCAACATGCTCACGGGGCAGCTGGTCGACGCTGTAGAGCATGGGCACCAACCGCAGCCGCGCTTCACGCGCGAGCGTGTGGGCCTGCCAGTGCGAGGAAAGCGTCTGAACCAGTTCGGTGGAAATAGGCCCCGATGGGATCCGGAACCGCGTCCAGGCAATGAGGGGTGCGGCAACCAACAACGCCTCCCAGCGCTGCCCCTGGTGCTCGAACGACACCGACTCAGCGCACTCCTCAATGGTTTCGATGAGTGCGCCATAGGCCTCACTGTCGGCCTGATGCAGACGATCGAGCGCTTCGTGGAGCGGCTGGGAATGCCCGCCATCAAGCAGACGCTCGATCCGGACGGTCAGCTGAGCTTCCCAGAAACGGTCTTCAATTCGGCTGCCCGCGTTAGCGAGCCCCAACGCGGCGGCAACCAGACGCTCTGCGTCGGGAGACAGATGCGCTTTGCGGTCACGACCACGCGAGCTACGGTGTTCTTTCATCCGGCGGATTCTAGTCGAATCAGGCTGCCTGCGTGGTGGCATCACCTTGCGCCAACCCGGTCCATAGCGCAGGTTTCTTTGACTCCCGAGCAATGGCGGCCAGAATCTCATGGTGCTCGGCAAGTTCTTCGTCGCTCGCCACGAGCACCCGAAGCGAGGCAGGAGGCCAATCGTCGGCTGCTGAGTCCTGGACGCCGCGCTCCATCGATGGCGAAGCCGGTGCAATTTCCAGGCTGTCTTGCCCACGCGTCATCGCCAGATAGACATCGGCCAGCAACTGAGCATCCAACAGCGCACCGTGCAGCGTCCGATGCGAATTCGCGATGCCATAGCGCTCGCACAACGCATCCAGGGAATTACGCCGCCCCGGATGCATCTGCCTGGCCAATGCGAGGGTGTCCACCACCGAGGCGGTCCATTCCCTGAACGTACGCATGCCCAGGCGACTGAGTTCCGCGTCGAGAAAACCGATGTCAAAGGGTGCGTTGTGGATCAGCACCTCGGCACCTGCCACGAAGTCGACCAGACGCTCCGCGATTTGAGCAAACACCGGCTCGTCGCGCAGCCGCTCCCGGCTCAGACCGTGAACAGCCAGCGCACCCGCATCGATATCGCGCTCAGGGTTGAGATAAAGGTGCAGCGTGCGTCCACTCGGCCGACGATCGATAAGTTCGACACATCCGATTTCGATGACGCGATGGCCGTCCTCGGCGCTGAGGCCGGTCGTTTCGGTGTCGAGGATGACGCGACGGACAGTCACGCTTAGCGCCGCCCCTGCACTCAGTGGGCCGAGGCAGGGCCGCGACTGGACGCAGCCACCGTTGCGGCCACTGCGGGTGCGCTGGCGACCGGCGCCGCGTGCGCGCCTTCGACCGGATTCGGCTCGGCAATCACCGTGCGGCGGCGCGCCAGGAGCGAATACACCACGGGCAACACAAACAGGGTCAGGACCGTGCCAAATGTCATGCCGCCCACGATCACCAGGCCGATCTGCATGCGGCTCTCTGAACCCGCGCCCGAGGCATAGGCGAGCGGCACTGCGCCCAGCACCATGGCACCCGTGGTCATGAGGATGGGACGCAGCCGACGCGCGGCGGCTTCAATCGTAGATTCAATCAGTTCGCCGCCCGCATCGCGCAACTGGTTGGCAAACTCAACGATCAGGATGCCGTGCTTGGTGATGAGCCCCACCAGCGTGATGAGGCCGATCTGGCTGTACACATTGATGGTGCCCCCGCCTTCCTTCAGCAGCCAAAGCGCGCCGGCCATGGAGAGCGGAACCGTGAGGATGATGATGAGCGGATCAATGAAGCTTTCGAACTGCGCCGCCAGCACCAGAAAGATAAAGGCAAGCGCCAGCAAGAAGGTGACGAACAGCGTGGACGACGACTGCTTGAATTCGCGCGTCTGTCCGTTGTAGTCGACCGCGTAGCCAGGCTTCAGATGCCGTCGTGCCGCCTGTTCGAAAACATCAAGCGCTTCGCCCAGCGACGTGCCTGGCGCCAGGCTCGCGGTGATGGTGACCGCGCGCCGCTGTCCGAAGTGGTTGAGTTCGCGCGCCGTCACGGTTTCAGTAATGGTGACGAGGCTGGAGAGCGGCACCATCGCATCGTTACGGCCGCGCATGAACATGTTCGAAATATCCTGAGGATTGTTTCGATTACCCGCCTCGAGCTGCACGATGACATCGTACTGATCGCCGCCGCGTTTGAAACGCGTGACCTGGCGGCCACCCAGAAAGGTTTCCAGGGTGCGGCCGATGGCCTCAACCTGAACGCCCACATCGGCTGCGCGGTCACGGTCGATCGTGACCTTGATCTCGGGTTTATTCAGCCGCAGATCGGAGTCAACGCCGGTCACCCCCGGGTAACGCTGCAACTCGGCCATGAGCGGTTGCAGGGTCGCCTGAATGTTTTCGTAAGTGTCCGAGCTGAGAATGACGAAATTGATCGGGCGCTCGCGCGGGCTCTGGCCCAAGGACGCCGGCGCGACCGCAAACGCCTGCACACCGGGAATTGACTGGAGCCGCGGTTGCAGCACCCGGATCATGTCTTGCACCTTACGATCGCGTTCAGCCCAGTCAACCATCCGGAATACCACCGAGCCCTGGGTGGAAGTGGGATTACCGGCCACGACAAATATCCGATCCGCCTCAGGCAGAAGGGGACGCCCCAGGGCTTCAATCGCCTGGCCGTAGCGCTGCGTGTAAGGGACCGAAGCCCCTTCCGGGCCGGTGTAAATCGTGAAAATCATGCCGCGATCTTCGATCGGCGAGAGCTCCTTCTTACCGGTGCGCCACAGGTCCTCGACCGCCACCCCGACTGCTGCAAAAAGCGCAATGGCAAGCACCCAGCGCCAGAGGGCGCCCAGCGCGAGAAGGCGGGTCAGCAGCCAGCGGTAGCCCGCGGTGAGCGCATCCAGTGCACGCTCGATCGTGCGGCTGAACCAGCCAGGGTTCGGCTCATGCCGAAGCAGCTTCGCGCACATCATGGGCGAGAGCGTGAGCGCAACAAACCCCGATACCAGAACCGTGCCCGCCAACGTGAGTGCGAACTCGATGAACAGACGACCTGTTCGGCCGGTGACAAAGGCCATGGGCGCATAGACCGCAGCCAGCGTCAGCGTCATGGCCACCACGGCAAAACCCACTTCGCGGATGCCCTGGAAAGCGGCCGCGAGCGGCGCCATGCCTTCTTCGATGTGGCGATAAATGTTTTCCAACACCACGATCGCATCATCAACCACCAGGCCGATGGCGAGAACCAGTGACAGGAGCGTGAGCGTGTTGATCGAAAAGCCAGCCGCATACATCACCGCAAACGCACCGAGCAGACAGACCGGGATGGTGACCAGCGGAATGATGGAGGCGCGCACGGTGCGCAGGAAAAAGAAGATGACGAGCGCCACCAGTGCGGCCGCCTCGGCAATGGTCTTGTAGACCGCTTCGATCGAGCGATCGATGAAGACCGTCGAGTCGTATCCGATGTTGAGCTGAAAACCGGGAGGCATTTCTTCCTGCAGCCGCGGCAACTCAGCGCGGAGCGCCTTGGCAAGCACCAGCGGATTGGCGGTGGCCTGTTTGATCAGCCCGACCGATACCGCCGGGTTGCCGTTGAATCGGACATTGATTCGTTCGTCGAGCGGCGCGATTTCAGAGCGCCCGATATCGCGAAAGCGTACCGGGTAGCCGTTGACCGTCCGGATCACGATGTCATCGAATTCGTCGACCCGCCGCAGATCGGTCTGGGACATGACGGTGAATTCGCGCTCTCGGCTCTCGATGCGCCCGGACGGTACGTCAACGTTCTGCCGGCGAAGTGCTTCTTCGACATCCTGCACCGTAAGTCGATAGCCGGCCAGACGCTCGCGATCGAGCCAGATCCGCATCGAAAACTGGCGTTCGCCCCAGATGCGCACATCGGCAGCCCCGGGGAGCGTCTGAAGCCTGGGCTTGAGGATGCGGTTTGCGACGTCAGATACTTCCATCTGCGAGCGGCCCGGGCTCGACAGCACCACCTGAATGATGGGATTGGCGTCGGCCTCGACCTTGGCAATCACGGGCTCATCAACGCCCTGGGGCAGTTTCTGGCGCACCCGTGAAGTGCGGTCGCGAACGTCGGCGGCCGCGCCATCGGGCTCGCGGTCCAGCCGGAAACGCACTGTGATCTGGCTGCGCTCGGCGCGGGATATCGAGGTGATGACTTCGATCCCGTCGATGCCGGCGATCGAGTCTTCAAGCGGTTTGGTGACGGCGGATTCAACAATTTCGCTTGAGGCGCCGCGATAAACCGTGGTGACGGTGACAACCGGTTCATCGATTCTCGGATACTCGCGTACCGACAGACGATCAAAGCTCACCAGCCCAAGCAGCATCAGGATGAGCGACAGCACCGTGGCGAACACGGGGCGGCGGATGCAGATTTCGGAAATTCTCATGGGTCCCCCGAATCAGCCAGCCGGGCGAGGCGCGGGGCCTTTGGGAGCGCTGCCTTGGCCGCTGCCGTCGGACGCAGCACCGCCACCCGCCGCGCCACCTCCGCGCGCACCACCGCCTGCGCCCTGCACCCGCACTTCAGTGCCGTCACGGGCAAGCTTGATCTGCCCGGCCGTGACCACCAATTCCCCCACGGCCACGCCTTCTGTGATTTCCACTTTGCCATCACGACGCACACCGGTGGCCACTTTGGTGCGCATAGCCTTGCCATCGATGATCTTGTAGACGTAGATGTCGGCGCCCATCGGGTAGACGGCTTCTTCCGGCACCATCACCGCCGAGCCCCGCTCCTTCAGCACGATGCGCGCACGCGCGAACATGCCGCTGCGAAGCAGGAATTCCTGATTGGCGAGCATGCCACGCGCGACCAGTGCGCGGCCATCGGCCGAGACCTGGACATCCAGCGCCAACAGCGCGGCACGAAACACACGCTGCGGATAGGCATCCACACGCATTTCAACCGACAGGCCCGGTTTGAGTTCACCCAGAAACCGCTCCGGCAAACGCAGGTCAACCTTCATTTGCGAGACATCTTCCAGCACCACCAGATCAGCGGCCTCACGGACGTAGTCGCCGACGCTGAAATTGCGCAGACCCACCACGCCATTGAATGGCGCGAAGATCTGAGTTTTTGCGAGTTGAGCCTCGGCAAGCCTCAGCTTGGCCTGCTGCACGCTGAGATTGGCAGCCGCCTGATCCTTGGCGCTTTCGCTCACGAACTTGCGCTCGGCCAGATCGGCGGTGCGATCGTAGTTGGCTTTGGAGAGATCGAGCTCAGCGCGCGCCTGTTCGACCTGAGCAAGAAGCACCGACCGGTCGAGTTCAACCAGGAGATCACCCTTGCGGACCAGCGCGCCTTCGGTAAAACCGATTCGCACCACCCGGCCGGCGATTTCAGGACGGATCGTGACCGACTCATTCGCGCGCAGGTTGCCGACGGCGAACACTTCCTCGGTGATCGCCATCGGCTGCGCTCGCTCGGCCTCGACGCCCACCGGCCCGCGGCCACCGCCGGCCGCCCCGCCCGCTGGACGCGCCCCCCCGGCGCCACCGGCCGCCGACGGAGTCGTTGCGCTACCCGCGGGTGCCGAACCGGCGCCCTGCGCCGAAGCAGGCGCTTTCGATGCAGTCGACGACGTTGCACCGATCTCGAGTGCTGGGCGAGCAGGCGCATGCTGGGTGTAATAGGCCCAGCCACCCAGGCCAGCCAGCCCGGTGATGACCACCGCGTAGGTTACGTATCGTTTCATTGGAGGGATTTTTATCGGATGAATCTAGCACAAGACTCGGCGATCACGCGGCCCAAGGGATACTCCGGTGAACTGGCTCACCGCGCCGCGAACCCGCCGCGAACCCGCCGCGATACCTAGCGATGGCCGAACCCTCGCCTGTCACGCCCGCTGCTGCCGGGCCACCTCGACCACGCCGCGGTTCGCCAGCGCATCAGCGCGTTCATTTTCAGGATGCCCCGAATGGCCGCGCACCCAGCGCCATTCAATCTGGTGTCGTTGCGCGAGGGCGTCGAGTTCGCGCCACAAGTCGACATTGCGAACCGGCTTGCGGTCACTGGTCATCCAACCGCGCGCTTTCCAGCCTGGCAGCCACTCGCTGATGCCCTTCTGGACATATTGAGAGTCGGTGTGCACGACGACCAGGCTATCGCGGGTGAGCGCCTCCAGCGCTCGAATCACCGCGGTCAGTTCCATCCGGTTATTGGTGGTGGCGGGTTCGCCGCCGAACAACTCGCGCTCGTGGCCGCGCCAGCGGAGGAGCGCACCCCAGCCCCCCGGACCCGGATTGCCCTTGCAGGCGCCGTCGGTATAGATCTCGATCGGTGCGGTCATTGACTCAGATGAAAGCGCGAGGTGAACGGGCGCGAGCAGAATGGCTCAACCAGACAGAGACCCGAACCAACGCCTCGGATTCTACCCGCGCCGAGGCTATCCAGCCGTTGTTGCGGGGACAGGCTGATGTCTGAGCACTGGGAGCCGATCGAATGCTGGGACTCGACCGCAGAATGATTCGCGAACTTGACCGGTTGCGCGGCACCACCCCGCTCCCGCTCAAGGTACGCCTGTGGCAGGGCGACGAGGTCTTGATGTCGGCCGCGTCTGCACCCTCGCCACAGGCGCATGACCCACCGACGGTCACGCTGCATCTGCGCAGCCCCGCTGCCGCGCGGCACCTGATCAGGCCAAGTCTGCATGCATTGGGTGAGGCCTATGTCGAAGGCCTGATCGATGTCGACGGGCCCGTGACCGATGCCATCGCCATCGCCTCACGACTGGCGGCCGCACGCCCCGGACGTGCGCAGGCTGGCCGCCTGCCACGTTGGCTGTCACGCCACACGCGGCAGCGGGACCAGTCGTCAATCGCCCACCATTACGATGTTTCAAACGCGTTCTATCAGCGCTTTCTCGATCCCCGAATGGTGTACTCCTGCGCCTACTACCGGAATGGCAACGAAGACCTCGCAACGGCGCAATTACAGAAACTCGACCATGTCTGTCGCAAGCTGCGGCTCGCGCCCGGGCAGAGGCTTCTGGATATTGGCTGTGGCTGGGGCGCCCTGGTCCTGCGGGCCGCCGAATGCTATGGGGTGCATGCGGTCGGCATCACGCTGTCACGCAATCAGTTCGAACTCGCCCGTGAACGGGTCGAGCAGGCGGGGCTTAGTGATCGAATCGAGATCCGCCTGCAGGATTACCGCGATGTGCCGGCCGACGAAGGTTTTGACCGAATCGCATCGATCGGCATGTTCGAGCACGTCGGGCTCGCCAATCTTGGCGCCTACTTTCGCCAGATTCATGCGCTGCTGAAACCCGGTGGCATCGTGATGAATCACGGCATCACCTCGGCCTCCGTCGACAGCCGATGGGTGGGTCTGGGCGCAGGGGAATTCATCGACCGCTACGTTTTTCCGAACGGTGAACTGCCCCACGTCTCGCTCGCCATTCGGGAGTTGTCGGACGCCGGGCTGGAACTGGCCGATGCGGAGTCACTACGCCGCCACTATGCCCTCACGCTTGCCGCTTGGTCGGCTGCGTTTGAGCGCGAGCAGGTGACCCTGACCGCCCTCGCCGGCGAGCGCATCGCCCGGATCTGGCGCGTGTACCTCGCCGGCTGCGCGCACGCGTTCGCGCATGGCTGGATCAATCTGTATCAGTTGCTTGCGTTCAAACCGGCGGCGGGACCACACGGTCTGCAGAGCCCGCTTCCGATGACTCGCGATTATATGTACCGCGATGAGTGGCCACCGGCGCCGACGCCCGCCCACTGAAGCGCTTGCGCCAGACCGGCCCCTGTAGCGTCATGCCCGGCAGCCGTTTGATCGCCGACTGAAGGTAGACCGCCCCCAGAATCGGCCACCAGCGATCACCCGCTCGCTCGAGAAAGGCAAACCGCTCAAGCCAGTGCTCGCTCAGGCAAGCCGGTCGGAAGCAGCCATGCAGGGAGTCGGACGGGGCGTAACTCAGGAGACGCAGCCAATCGCGCAGCCTCAGGAGCGAGATGAGCTTTGACTGCGGTGGCAGGAAACCGTAGCCAAGCGGGATCCCCACAGTCTCGCGCAGACCCCACAGGCTCACCGGATTGAAGCCGGTCACGATCATCCGCCCCTCGGGTCTCAGCACCCGGTCGACTTCACGAAGCACCTGATGGGGATCGGCCGTCATCTCCAGAACATGGGGCAGCACCACCAGATCTAGGGACTGGGTCGCAAACGGCAGCTCTTCGAACTGATCGATGGTCAGAATCGAATGCCCGTGACCGGCCCCCGGTTCGGACTGCGCGCCGGTGCACGCCACAACGCGGTGCGGCATCCGGTTGCTGCGCAAAAAATCGTGGTCGGGTGTCCCGCATTGCAAGGCGTGGTAGCCAAAAACGTCAACCACCGCTTCGTCGAGCGCAGCCTGCTCCCACGCGAGCAGATAACGTCCGGGCGGAGACTGGAGCCACGACGCCCAGGCCAACGCCGAGCCGGCCTCGGTACCGCTTGCACCCAACGGATCGGGCACACGGGGCGGGCCGGTTCCTGTAATGTCCGGATCCTCTTGACGACGATCGGTCACTTCAATGACATCCTGGCGATATGCGGCACCGGCACACCCGCTCGTGCATCCGATTCCCGCGTTCAGCGACAATTATCTCTGGCTGCTGCAGTCGCCGGACTCCAACCGCGCCGCGGTGGTGGATCCGGGCGACGCCGGGCCCGTGCTGCAAGCGCTCGAAGAACGCTCGCTGCACCTCGTCTGCATTCTACTGACACATCACCACGCTGATCACGCGGGGGGCGTCGCCGAGTTGGTCGCGCGCACCGGCGCGCGGGTGGTAGGCCCCGACACGGTCAAGATCCCAACGGTGACCGAACCCGTGCAGGACCACGACAGTATCGACACCGGACTGGGCGGACACCTCGCGCGCGTGCTGACCGTGCCCGGTCACACCCTGGATCACATCGCCTATGTGCTCCCCTCGTTGGGCGCAGACCCGCGACCGCTTCTCTTCTGCGGCGACACGCTATTTGCGGCCGGCTGCGGCCGGATGTTCGAGGGCACACCGCCGCAGATGGTGGCGTCACTCGATCGCCTGGCGGCCTTAGCGCCCGACACCCTGGTTTACTGCGCGCACGAGTACACGCTGTCGAATCTGCGCTTTGCGGCGGCGGCTGAGCCCGATTCGAGGGCTGTTTCAGACCGGCTTGCCGAGGCGACCGAGATGCGTGCGCGCGGGCTATCCACGGTGCCGACCACGATCGGAATCGAGCGCGCCACCAATCCGTTCCTGCGCGCTGACCAGCCCTCCGTCAGGCGTCAGGCGGCCCATCATGTGTCCGCCATGCCCGCCGACCGGATTGAAACGTTTGCCGCGCTGCGGCAGTGGAAAAACGACTTCCGCTGAACGACGGCTTGGCCGAACCCCACCGCGTCCCCGACTTGACCGTTACGGTCAGTTCTCCTAAATTCCCGAGGTTTAGCCGACCGGCGGCAGTTTGCCAAAAAACAACAGTTTGGCAACGCTTCCATCGGCACAGCGCGCCTCAATCCATCACCCGCCTGGAGGTTTTGTTGCAGCGAGCCGAGCAAGAGGGTTCTGCCGACCGAACCATTGGTATCCCAAACCGGGGGGCGGGTTCAGCGTCGCGCTCGCTCATCGATCGGTTTGCGCGTGTCATCGGCCTCGCTGGTTTCATCGGTGTGCTGGGCGGATGCGCGGCACTGAACCCGGCAACCGAGCCGCCACCATCCTCCGCGCCCGCGCCGATCGCCGAGGCCTTCGCCCTCCCCGGACCTGAGCCCGAGCCCGGCCGGCACATCAGTCTGCGCGAGCGCCAGCGGGCCGAAGCGATCGCGCGACTCGAACTGGTGATCGACGAGGATGACGCCATGCGCGGCGCTGACCCCGGCCTGCCCGGTCGGCGCTTCGACAATATCTGGGACCGCATTCGCGCGGGCTTTGCCATGCCGCCGTTGGACACCCCGCTGGTAGAGCGCATGGAGCGCTTCTATCTCGGCAAGCCCGATTACCTCCAGCGGATGATGGTTCGCGGCGGGCCATATCTGTTCCACATCATCGAAGAAATCGAGAAGCGCGGCATGCCGGCCGAACTGGCTCTGCTGCCGTTCGTTGAGAGCGCAATGAACCCCACGGCACTGTCCACTGCGCAAGCCTCGGGTCTTTGGCAATTCATTCCATCCACGGGTCGGGCTTACAACCTGCAGCAGGACTGGTGGGTGGACAACCGGCGTGATGTGGTCAAGTCCACCCAGGCGGCACTCGAGTATCTGCAGAAAATCTACGAAATGCAGGGTAACGACTGGTTCCTCGCGCTCGCGTCCTACAACTGGGGCGAGGGGGCGGTTGCGCGAGCAATCAAGCTCAACAAGTCGCGCAACAAGCCGGCTGATTACCTCTCGCTCAACATGCCCAACGAGACGCGCTACTACGTTCCCAAGCTGATTGCGCTCAAGAACATCCTGCTGCGCGCCGACGAACTGGGCCTCGCGCTGACGCGTCTGCCCAACCGTCCCTACTTCGTCACCATCGAAAAGACCCGGCCGATTGATCTTAAGCTGGCAGCCGAATTCGCCGGGATGACCGTTGACGAGTTCCTTGAACTCAATCCCGCTCATAACCGCCCGGTGATCGCGGCCAGCCGCAACAGTGAAATCAAGCTTCCCGCCGAGCGGCTGGATGCATTCCTGGAAGCGATCGAGCGTCATGTCGCTTCGGGGCGGCCCTTCGTGACCTGGCAGCCCTACACGCTCAAGGCGGGCGAGACCCTTGAGCTGGTCGCCACGCGAGCCGGACTGAGTGCGGCCGACCTTCGGCGCGCCAACGGTGTCCGCCCCGCTGCGCGCCCGATCGCAGGCACGCGCCTCCTCATTCCGGGGCAGTCTGCTGGCGATGAGCGCAGGATCGAGGAGTTCGAGGGCCCGCGTATTGTTGAACTTGCGGAACAGCGCCCGGTCTATCACGTGGTGGCTCGTGGCGACACCTTTGCCTCCATCGCGCGTCGTCACAAAATCGCCGAGGCCAACCTGCGCAAACTCAACCCTGGCGTTCAGGGCGAGCCTGCGCAAGGCACCCGACTGGTGATCCGCCCGGGTGCCGCGCAGTCGGTGGTTACCACCGAAAACGGTCGGCAGACGGTTGCCGCAATGCCAGCGCCCGCGCCGCAATCGGCCACA
>JAGWXN010000050.1 GCA_018969885.1 Betaproteobacteria bacterium
GCTCTTCAGCAGCCGCCCCATTTCGGACGGATCACGCGTCAATTTGATCCCGCAGGACTCCATGATGGAGAGTTTTTCCTGGGCCGTGCCTTTGCCGCCCGAGATGATGGCGCCTGCGTGGCCCATGCGCTTGCCAGGGGGCGCTGTGACGCCGGCAATGAAACCCACCACCGGCTTTTTCATGTTGTCGCGGATCCATTCGGCAGCGGCTTCCTCATCCGACCCACCGATTTCTCCGATCATGACGACCGCATCGGTCTCCGGGTCGTCGTTGAACATGCGAAGGACATCAATGTGCTTGAGTCCGTTCACCGGATCGCCGCCAATTCCCACCGCTGACGACTGACCCAGCCCGAGCGCAGTCAGTTGGCCGACCGCCTCATAGGTGAGGGTACCCGAGCGCGACACCACACCGATTCGACCCTTGCGATGGATGTGGCCCGGCATGATGCCGATCTTGAGTTCCTCAGGCGTGATCACGCCCGGGCAATTCGGCCCCAAGAGTAGCGTCTTGCGGTTTTCCTTGCGCATGCGGTCGCGCACGCGAATCATGTCGCGCACCGGGATGCCTTCGGTGATACAGATGGCAAGATCAAGATCGGCCTCAACGGCCTCCCAGATTGCGTCGGCAGCACCCGCGGGGGGCACGTAAATGACCGATACCGTGGCTCCCGTTGCCTGCTTGGCCTCGCGGACCGAGGCGTAAATGGGAATGCCCTCGAAATCTTCGCCCGCCTTCTTGGGATTGACGCCAGCGACATAGCAGTTGCGGCCGTTGGCGTAGTCGCGGCTGGTTCGGGTATGGAACTGGCCGGTTTTACCGGTGATGCCCTGGGTCATCACCTTGGTGTTGCGGTTGATCAGGATGCTCATGGGGTATCCCTTGGGAATTCGGGTTCAGGCGGCCGACGCGGCGGCAACCACCTTCTGCGCGGCCTCGGCCATGGTGTCGGCCGAGATGATGGGCAGGCCCGACTCGGCCAGCATTTTCTTGCCCAGATCCTCGTTGGTGCCCTTCATACGCACGACCAGGGGAACCTTGAGACCCACCGCCTTGCTCGCGGCAATGACGCCTTCTGCGATGGTGTCGCACTTCATGATGCCACCAAAGATATTGACCAAAATGGCCTTCAATTCGGGGTTACGCAGCATGATCTTGAAGGCCTCGGTCACCTTCTCGGTGGTCGCGCCGCCGCCCACATCGAGGAAGTTGGCGGGTTCGCCGCCGAACAGCTTGATGGTGTCCATGGTGGCCATGGCGAGGCCCGCGCCGTTCACCAGGCAGCCGATATTGCCATCGAGCTGGATGTAGGCGAGATCAAACTTCGAGGCCTCGATTTCAGCGGGATCTTCTTCGTCGAGATCGCGCAACGCCACGATCTCGGGGTGCCGGAACAGGGCGTTCGAATCGAAATTGAGTTTGGCGTCGAGCGCCACCACTCGGCCATCGCCCGTGAGGATCAGCGGGTTGATTTCGGCCAGCGACGCATCGGTGTCCCAGAAAGCCTGGTAGAGGCCTTTCAGAATGGTGCGCGCCTGAGGCAGGGACGCCTCGGGAATACCGATCTGCCGGGACAGGCTGTCCGCCTCGGCATCGGCGAGCCCGACTGCGGGATCGACCGCCACCTTATGGATTTTCTCGGGCGTATGCTCGGCCACCTCCTCGATGTCCATGCCACCCTCGCTCGAGGCCATCATGGTGATCCGCTGCGTGACGCGGTCGACCACCAGCCCGATGTAGAGCTCTTTTTTGATGTCGGCGCCTTCTTCGATCAGCAGCCGCCGCACCTTCTGGCCCTGAGGGCTGGTTTGATGCGTAATGAGCTGCATGCCGAGAATTTCGCTCGCGCGTTGCCTGACTTCGTCAACCGAGCGCGCGAGCTTCACACCGCCACCCTTGCCGCGGCCTCCAGCGTGAATCTGCGCCTTGACCACCCAGACCGGGCCGCCAAGCGTCTTCGCAGCCGAGACGGCTTCGTCGACCGAAAAACATGGGATACCGCGCGGTACCGCCACGCCGTAGCGCTTGAGCAGTTCTTTGCCCTGATATTCGTGAATTTTCACTGGATGGCTCCCCGGTTAGGTCGCGCGGCCACGTGGGGTGGTCAGGCCGGCACCGGGTCGGGACCTCCCGAAACGCGCAGCCGCACGGACCAGCTACTCTGCTGACCGGCGATCGCATTGCCTGCCGGAATGGCGCCGGAGTGTATCACGCAGCCCCAGAGCGAAAAGCATGTTGCTGCGCGTGGTGAAAGCGGAACACCCGCCGCGACCGACGGCGGGCTCAGAGGTCGTCGGGCTCGTCGGCCATGCTGGACGATCGGCCCGCCGCGCCCACCACCCTCCGGATGACCTCGGCGGCAAAGCCGCGCCCGGCAAGGAACCGCATCTGGCGCAACCGCTCCTCGCGACTGGCAGGCGCCTCGCCAAAGCGCCTCTGCCAAACCTCTCGCGCTCGCTCCAGTTCGGATGCCTTGAGCGCCTCAAGCGCGGGCCCGAGTTGCTCCGCTGACAACTGATGCGTGCGTAATTCGTGTTGGATTCTTGCGGCGCCGAACCGGTCGGCCCGTCGCCGCACGAGGCTCTCGATAAAGCGCTGATCCGACAGGAGTTTCTTTGCAACGAGCTGGTCAAGCACGGCGTCGAGCGCATCGGCATCGGGCGCGTGCGCGACAAGCCGTGCCCGAAGTTCGGCACGACTGTATTCACGCCGCGCAAGAAACCCCAGCGCCCGGGCCTCGAGGGAAACCGGTGGCCGGCTCAATCGACCCACCCTCGACGCCCGACCGATCAGGCCGCCGCCGCGCCTGCTTCACCCACCGGGCGCTCAACGACACCGAAATGCACACGGACTTTGTTTTCCATTTCGTGTGCCATTTCGGGATGATCGCGCAGGTACTCGCGCGCGTTGTCCTTGCCCTGCCCGATACGATCGCTGCCGTAGCTGTACCAGGCGCCGCTCTTCTCGACCACGCCGCAGTTGGCCCCCAGATCGAGGATCTCGCCCTCGCGCGAGATGCCCTCCCCATACAGGATGTCAAAGTCAGCCGCCTTGAACGGCGGAGCGACCTTGTTCTTGACCACCTTCACGCGGGTTTCGCTGCCAATGACTTCGTCGCCCTTCTTAATTGCACCCGTGCGACGGATGTCCAGGCGCACCGATGAGTAAAACTTGAGCGCGTTGCCACCGGTGGTGGTTTCGGGGTTGCCGAACATGACGCCGATCTTCATGCGGATCTGGTTGATGAAGATGATCATGGAGTTGGTGCGCTTGATGGTTGCCGTGAGCTTGCGCAACGCCTGCGACATGAGACGCGCCTGCAGGCCTGGCAGGGAGTCACCCATTTCGCCTTCGATCTCGGCCTTCGGCGTGAGCGCCGCGACGGAGTCGATGACAATGAGGTCGACCGACCCGCTTCGGACCAGGGCATCTGCGATTTCGAGCGCCTGCTCACCGGTATCGGGCTGGGAGACGAGGAGGTCATCGAGCGTGACCCCGAGCTTGGCCGCGTATTGGACGTCGAGTGCGTGCTCGGCGTCGATGAAGGCGCAGGTGCCACCCAGCTTCTGCATTTCGGCGATGACCTGCAGGGTGAGCGTGGTTTTGCCTGACGACTCAGGACCGAAGATTTCGATGACACGCCCACGTGGCAGGCCACCCACGCCCAACGCGATGTCGAGCCCGAGCGACCCGGTGGAGACCACCTGGATGTCGTGTTCGACGCCGGCATCGGCCAGCCGCATGATGGAGCCCTTGCCAAACTGCTTTTCGATCTGGGCGAGCGCGGCGCTTAAGGCCTTGCCGCGTTCGGTACGGGATTTTGCGTCGTCCATGTTGATGACTTTGTCCATGTTGACCTCGTCTGGGTGTGGGATGAGAAGCGCGAGTGACGAGGATTATTGCACGCAACTACTGTATAAACAATCAGTTCTTTTCGGCTAGGCGGTCGGGTCAAGCGGACGCTTGCGCCGCACTGGCAAACGTGGCGGAAAAAATCTCCCGAGCGCGTAAGAGCGCATGAAGCGCGGTCTGTGCACGCACGGCATCTCTTGCGCCATTGAAGTGTCGCGTTTCAACGACGACCCGCTGTACCGCTCCGGGCCCCGAGCCGCCAGGCCCGATTGCCCATCCAAAACACACGGTCCCTACGGGCTTACCCGCACTGCCGCCGCCTGGCCCGGCCACCCCGGTCACAGCGAGCGCAAGCCGCGCGCGGCTTCGGCGCAGTGCACCCTCGGCCATGGCCCGGGCAACCGGCTCGCTCACCGCGCCATGCGCGTCCAGCGTGTCAGCCGGCACCCCCAGGAGCTCATGTTTAGACGCATTGCTGTAGGTGACGAACCCGCGCTCGAACCACTGGCTCGAGCCCGCCAGTTCGGTCAGGGTGGCGGCAATCAACCCCCCGGTACACGACTCGGCGGTGGCCACCAGGGCGCCATGCGCCATCAAAGGGGCAGCCAGCTGACGGGCAGCATCGAGAAGATCGGAGGGCAGAACGACAACGGAGTTCATGGGAGAGGGATCATCGGGCGAAGGCGGTCAGACGCCCACAGCCCGCCAGATTGCAAAAAGAAGCAAGGTAAAAAAAGCCGCCAGCAGATCGTCGAGCATGATGCCAAATCCGCCCTTCAAGCGGGCGTCGACAACCCCGATCGGTGGGGGTTTGGCGATATCGAAGAAGCGAAAGAGCGCGAACGCGACGAGCTGCGTGAACCAGTCGGTGGGCAGAAACGCAAGCACCAGCCAGAACGCCACGATCTCATCCCAGACAATCGCCGAATGATCGCTCACCCCGACATCGCGCGCCGCGCGGCCACAGGCCCAGATTCCGATCAGAAACGACGTCGCAATCAGCAACAGCCAATGATGAGGGGCCAACCAGTCTTCCAGGGCAACAAACACGCACCAGGCCCACAGGGTTCCGACGGTGCCAGGGGCCCGCGGAAAGAGACCGCTGCCAAATCCGAGCGCAATCAGATGCGCGGGCGAGGCCAGGCGGAACCGCGCCAGGGCCGCAGCCTTCACCCGCGCGCGCCCGGCATCGCCTGCCAGGCCGGGCGCGGCCTCACCCGCGGGCTGCGAGTGCTCATCGGGCCGATCAGCGGAAATGATCAAACCCCCGCTGGTCCTGTTCGAGCAGCCGCCCTGCCCCATCCGTGACCCGCAAGCCGGCACACGCGGACATGCTGCCGATTCGGGTGACGGGAACCCCCAGCCGCGCGGGGAGTGCGTCAAGCGCGTGGCGCTGCGACACCGGCGCGGTGAACAGAAGCTCGTAGTCATCCCCCCCGGAGAGTGCCAGTCGCCTGCGCTCGGCATCGGGAACGCCTGCCAGGGTGGCGTCAACCGGGACCCACGGCCAGTTGATCTCGGCGCCCAGCCCCGAGCGTTCGCAGAGATGGGACAGATCAGCCAGCAGCCCGTCGGATACATCGATTGCAGCATGAGCGAGCGGCCGGAGCGCGAGCCCGAGCGACACGCGCGGCTGAGGCTGCTCCATTCGGATGCGGGCCGGGTGCCCAACGGGGAGCATCCGTCCCGCGAGCGCCTCACGAACCGCCAAGGCCGCGCCGCCCAGAGCGCCGCTTACCCACAGGTCATCCTCTGCAATCGCCCGATCGCGGCGGAGCGCCCGATCGGGCCGCACCTCACCGAAGGCGGTGATGCTGATGGTCAGCGGCCCGCGTGTGGTGTCGCCCCCCACAAGCTCGCAGCCCGTTTGATCGGCGAGGGCAAACATCCCCGCCGCGAATCCCGCCAGCCATCGTTCGTTGACATCGGGCAATGCCAACGCAAGCGTAAAGCCCACGGGGGTCGCCCCCATCGCCGCCAGATCAGACAAATTGACCGCGAGCGCCTTGTGCCCGACGGTGTCGGCGGGGGCGTCAGCGAGGAAGTGACGGCCAGACACCAGCATGTCGGTGGTGACAGCAAGCGCTCGGCCACCGGCAGGCGCAGCAAGCAGCGCGCAATCGTCGCCCACGCCCAGCAGCGCCCGGCGCGCGGGTCGCTCGAAGAACCGCTTGATCAGCTCAAATTCACCGAGCGCCATCGGAGGCGTTGGCAGCGGCTTCAACGGCGCGAATCTTGAGCGCCACCCGATCGAGAACGCCGTTCACGTATTTGTAGCCGTCGGTGCCGCCAAAGGTTTTGGCAAGCTCAACCGCCTCATTGATGACCACCCGATACGGAATTTCCGGGTGGTGTAGCAGTTCGAAGACAGCAACCAGCAGCACTGCATGCTCAACCGGGCTCAGCTCGGCAACCGGCCGGTCGAGCGCGGGCGTGATGGCTTCGTGGAGTAGCGCCGATGAACCCATCACCCCGTGAAGGAGCGCCTGAAAATGCTCCCGGTCGGCCTTGGCAAAGCCCGGGTTGTCGAACTGCAGATGCGCTTCAATGGCACCGGCTTCACTGCCATTGAGCAGCCACTCATAGAGTCCCTGAAGCGCAAGCTCACGCGAACGCCGTCGCGCGCTCTTGGCAGGCGTACCTCGGCTGGCGGGCTGATTCAATCGCGCGCCCCGTTCTCGAGTGCCCAGCTGATGTCGTCGACGGGTTCGAAATCATCGAGCCAATCGGCGAGCCTTGCCATTTCAACGGCCACACGCGCGGCCTCGGCGCCCTTGACCGGCGCGCGGACCATTGCCTGCTCGTCGGTGTCGGTGGTGAGTACCGCATTGGCCACCGGCACACCGAACTCCGTGGCAACGCCCTGAATGCCCCGTCCGGATTCATTGGCGACCAGCTCGAAGTGATAGGTTTCACCACGAATGACCGCACCGAGCGCGATCAGCGCATCGAACGAACCGGTACCGGCCATGCGGTGCAGCACAAAGGGGATTTCAAGCGCCCCGGGCACCGAGCAGAGCACGATGTCGTCATCGCTCACCCCCAGCCTTGAAAGCTCGGCCAGACACGCCTCGCGAAGCGCCGTGCAGACCGGCTCATTGAACCGGGACTGAACGATGCCGATACGGAGCGCCTCGCCTTCGGGCTCTGCCTGGAATAGTTCAACCGACATTTGCTTCTCCCTGAAGGACTGGGGCCTCAAACCCCGGCTCGGCCTCATGCGCAAAACCGGTGACTTCGAGCGAAAACCCGCCCATGCTGGGCAGCTTAACGGGCCGTGACAGCAGTCGCATGCGCCCGACGCCGATGTCCCGCAGGATCTGCGCACCAATGCCGTAGGAGCGCAGATCCATTTTCGGGCGACGCGCCGGCGCGGGCGCAGCGTCCCCTGGGCTGCCCAGTGGGATACCCGCGTTCGAACAATTGAGCAGCACCAGCGCCCCGCAGCCCGAGGCGGCAATCGCTGCCAGCGCCTTGTGCACCGACCAGGAGTGGCTGCCGCGCTTGGTATCGATGAGATCGATGGGCGAGGCCAGCTCCTGGACCCGCACCAATGCGTCGTTAGCAGGTCCGGGCTCGCCGCAGACCAGCGCCAGATGGGCGCCGCCCGCCGCGCGATCGCGATACGTGAGCATTCGGAATTCGCCGTGCACGGTCTGCACCGACGACACGCCGATCCGCTCGACCAGTGACTCATTTGCACTGCGGTAGCCGATCAGATCGGCGATGGTGCCGATTTTCAGGCCATGCGTGCGACCGAATTCAATGAGGTCGGGCAGTCGTGCCATCGTGCCGTCATCGTTCATGATCTCGCAGATGACCGACGCTGGTTCAAGGCCGGCCAGCGACGCCAGATCGCAACCCGCCTCGGTATGGCCGGCTCGCACCAGCACGCCCCCCTTTTCCGCGCGTAGGGGAAACACATGCCCGGGCTGAACCAGATCGGCGGGGCGCGCTTCGCGGGCAATCGCCGCCTGAATGGTGCGCGCCCGGTCGGCCGCCGAGATACCGGTGCTTACCCCCTCAGCGGCCTCGATCGACACCGTGAATTTGGTGCCGTGGCGGGTGCCGTTTCGGCTCACCATGAGGGGAAGGTCCAACTGTCGGCAACGGTCTTCGGTCAGCGTGAGGCAGATGAGACCACGGCCGAACCGGGCCATGAAATTGATTGCCTCGGGCGTGACGAACTCAGCCGCCAGCACCAGATCGCCCTCATTCTCGCGATCTTCCTCGTCGACCAGAATCACCATTCGGCCGGCACGAATGTCGGCAATGATCTCGGAAATGCTTGAAAGCGCCATGATCGGATTCTACGCCGCGGGGTGGGGGGCACGAGTGGGCGCGCGCTCGCCCGCAGTGAGCAGGCGCTCGCAGTAGCGCGCAATCAGGTCGATCTCGAGGTTGACCTGAGCACCCGGCTTCAGATGCTTCAAGGTGGTGACTGCGATCGTGTGCGGAATGAGGTTGATGGCAAAGTCGGTGCCCGCGGCTGAATCATCAACCTGGTTCACGGTGAGGCTCACGCCGTTCACGGTGATCGAGCCCTTGTAGGCCAGATAACGGCCCAGCCCGACTGGCGCACGCACGACGAGCAGCCACGATTCACCAACCGCTTCAAAGCGGCGCACCTCACCCAGCCCGTCGACATGCCCCGACACCAGGTGCCCGCCCAGCCGGTCCGCGAGCCGGAGCGATTTCTCCAGATTGACCTCACCCGGCTGCGCGAGGCCGACCGTGCGCGCCAGGCTCTCCGCCGAGACGTCAAATGACAGGCGGTTTCCCGCAATCGCCACCACCGTCATGCAAGCGCCCTGAATGGCAATCGAGTCACCGATGGCAACGTCGTCCAACCCCAGCGTGCCGGCATCAACCACCAGCCGCATGCCGGTGGTCCCCAGCGGCTCGCAGCGCTCGATGCGGCCGACTGCCGCGACGATTCCGGTAAACATTTCCTGATTCCCAAAAAGTCAGCCGGTGCGCGCGACGCGCGCGAGCAGCCGGACGTCGTTACCCAATCGCTCAACGGACTGCAGCTCGAGCGCGAGCCGCTGATCGAGCGACGCCACCGCCTCAAGTTCAAACATCGGGCGTCCACTGCCCAGAAGCGATGCGGACAGATACACCAGCAGTTCATCCACACAGCGTTCGCGAAGGAGCGAGGCGTTGAGTTTATGCCCCGCCTCAACATGGACCTCATTGATGCCGCGCCCCGCGAGCGTTCGCATGAGCGCAGGCAGATCGACCTTGCCCGACGGGTTGGGAAGCGCCAGCACCTCGCAGCCGCGGTCACGCAGTTCGGCGGCCTTATCCGAGCGCTCATGGGAGCAGACCACCAGCACGTCGCCGCCCTTCAGCATTCGGGCCTGAAGGTCCACTTCCAGCCGCGAATCCACCAGCACCTTCAGTGGCTGGCGCCGCACACCTTCCAGCCGCGCGGTGAGCTGCGGGTCATCCTCGCGTACGGTGCCGATTCCGGTCAGGATGGCGCAGGCACGGGCCCGCCAGCGATGGCCATCCTCCCGCGCCGACTCACCGGTGATCCATTGGCTGCGACCGTCAGGTAACGCGGTGAATCCGTCAAGACTTGCGGCCACCTTCATCCTCACCCACGGCAGGCCTCGGGTCATCCGTGACACAAAGCCTGGGTTGAGATCGGTCGCCTGCGCGCCGAGCAGCCCGCAGCGCACGTCAATGCCCGCAGCGCGAAGCCGCGTGAGCCCCTCGCCGTTCACCAGCGGATTCGGGTCTTCCATGGCGGCAATCACCCGTGCCACCTTCGCCTCGATCAGCGCATCGGTACAGGGGGGCGTACGGCCATGGTGGCTGCAGGGCTCAAGCGTGAGATAGACAGTGGCGCCCCGGGCGCGGGCGCCTGCATGGGCGAGCGCAATCACCTCTGCATGAGGTTCACCGGCGCGTACATGCCAGCCCTCTCCCACCATTTCACCGTCGCGCACCACCACGCAACCGACCCGTGGGTTGGGGGTGGTCGTGTCCATGCCGCGCGCAGCCAGTTCGATGGCGCGCAGCATCCAGCGGTGGTCTTCGGAAGTGAACATCGGGCAGGCCGTAAGCCGCGGGCGGACCCCGGCCGGGAAAAATGCAGGAGCGCGATTATCACCCGAGCGGCGATACCCCCTCGGCGCGCCCACTCCGGGACCGCTGTGGGGCCGCTTTGGGACGGCGGCGGGACCACCGCGGCCCCGACTCAGTTCCATCCCCGCCCGCCCAGCACCCGCCCGCGACACGCTGCCGGTCAACATCGCGCGCCGGGCACTACAATGCCGCGACGCTTCGCATCGCCGGTTGCCCTGGAGATCGACAATGAGTTCTGCCCACGACCAAGCGCCGGTATCCATCGGCGGCCACCTTCTCGCCGACGCCCTCCTCGCACAAGGCGTCGACACCATTTACGGCGTGCCGGGCGAGAGTTACCTCGCCGTGCTTGACGGATTGTGGCGTCATCGCGAAACCATCCGGTTCGTGATCTGCCGGCAGGAGGGCGGGGCGGCGTTCATGGCCGATGCCACGGCAAAACTCACCGGCAAGCCCGGCGTCGTCATGGTGACCCGCGGCCCTGGCGCCACCAACGCCTCCATCGGTGTGCATGCCGCACACCAGGATTCGGTACCGATGGTGCTCCTCATCGGGCAGGTCGGCTCCGACTTCGCCGACCGTGAAGCCTTCCAGGAGATGGATTACCGGCGGATGTTTGCGCCCATGGCCAAGTGGGTGGCCCAGATCGAACGCGCTGACCGCATTCCTGAGTACATTGCCCACGCCTTTCAGGTGGCCACCAGCGGCCGGATGGGCCCAGTGGTGCTTGCGCTCCCCGAGGACATGCTGGCCGCCCCGGCCGAAGCGCCCGCAGCGGCCATGCACCGGCCGGTGCGCGCCGCGCCCTCGCCCGCCCAGCTGGCGGAGCTGACCAAGCGGCTCGCAGCCGCCCAGCGTCCCATTGTGATCCTGGGCGGCACCGGCTGGAACGCGCAGGCCTGCGCCGACATCAGGCAGTTCGTCGAAGCCAACCATCTGCCCGTCACCTGCGCATTCCGGTTTCAGGACCTTTACGACAATCGGCTGCCGAACTACGTCGGCGACGTCGGTATCGGCATCAACCCGCGCCTGGCCGAACGCGTCCGCGCGTCCGACCTCGTCATTGCCATCGGCCCACGCCTGGGCGAGATGACCACCTCGGGCTACACGCTTTTTCAAGCGCCACGCCCCGCCCAGCCGCTCATCCATATTCATGCCGGCGTCGACGAACTTGGTACGGTTTACCAGGCTGATCTGATGATCGCCTCGGGCATGCCTGAGATTGCGACAGCGCTCTCAGGCCTGCGCGTGAATGCTTCGGCCTGGGCGTCCCAGCTGGCACAGGCGCGCGCCGACTACGAGGCCTGGCAAGGCCGCCCCCCGCTCTATCAGGGCATCGACCCGGATCTCGACCTCTGGCAGGTGATGCGCACGCTTTCAACCGTGGTGCCCGCCAATACCATCATCACCAACGGCGCAGGCAATTTCGCCACCTGGGCACATCGCTTCTGGCCCTACGCGGGGCTGCGCACCCAACTCGCAAGCACCTCGGGCTCCATGGGCTATGGCGTGCCCGCGGCAGTTGCCGCCAGCATTGTGGCGCCTGACCGCACGGTGGTGTGCGTGGCGGGCGATGGCGACTTCCTCATGACCGGGCAGGAGCTTGCGACGGCCGTCCAGCACGGCGGCGCCCCTCTGGTGATCGTGTTCAACAACAGCATGTACGGCACGATCCGCATGCATCAGGAACGCGAATACCCCGAGCGCGTGCATGGCACCCGCCTGGTCAATCCTGATTTTGCGCGCTACTGCGAGGCATTTGGCGGCTTTGGCGCACGGGTGGCACGCACCAGTGAGTTCGAGCCGGCCCTCCGGGCCGCTCTCGATTTCATGGCCCGCGAGCGCAGGCCCGCGCTCATCGAACTCACCGTTGACCCGCAGCACATCACGCCCAACCAGTCACTTGAGAAGATCAGCAGAGCTGCCAAGGCGCGTTGATCAGCGCCGGCGCGGTCGGACCTCCTCGATCGCGTCGGCGAACTCATCCACATCCTCAAAGCTGCGATAGACCGACGCAAAGCGCACATAGCCGATCTTGTCGAGCTTCTTCAGCTCTCGCATCACGAGTTCGCCCACGCGCTCGCTTCCCACTTCGCGCAAACCCAGCCCGAGCAGCCGCTCTTCGATGCGATGGATTGCCGCATCCACCGCCTCGGCGCTCACCGGTCGTTTTCGAAGCGCGAGCGACATGGAGGCCCTGAGCTTCCGGCGATCGAACTCGGCACGCATGCCGTTCCTCTTCACCAGGACCGGTAGCGCAAGTTCAACCCGCTCATAGGTGGTGAAACGCTTATCGCACTGCAGACAACGACGCCTGCGCCTCGTGGAGGCGCCGTCGTCGGTCTCGCGGGTTTCGACGACCTGCGTATCGGCGTGATCGCAGAACGGGCAGCGCATGGTCGGCTTCCCGCCCCGCCGCGCTCAGCGGTAAACCGGAAAGCGAGCGGTGAGCTCGCCCACCTGGTCGCGGACGCGCGCAATCACCGCCTCATCGGCCGGGGCATCGAGCACATCGGCGATCAGCTGCCCCACACGACGGGCCTCATCCACACCAAAGCCGCGGGTGGTCATGGCGGGCGACCCCAGCCGGATACCGCTCGTTACCATGGGCTTTTCCGGGTCGTTGGGGATGGCGTTCTTGTTACAGGTGATGTGGGCAAGCCCCAGCACCCGCTCGGCCTCTTTGCCGGTAATACGTTTGGCGCGCAGGTCAACCAGCATCACATGCGACTCGGTGCGACCCGACACGATGCGAAGCCCGCGCTCGATCAGCGACTGCGCAAGCGCCGACGCGTTGGCGAGCACCTGCTGCTGATACACCTTAAAGCCGGGCTCGAGCGCCTCGCGAAACGCCACCGCTTTGGCCGCGATGACATGCATGAGCGGGCCGCCCTGCAGCCCCGGGAACACAGCGGAATTGATGGCTTTCTCATGCTCGGACTTCATGAGAATAAAGCCCCCGCGCGGCCCCCGCAGACTCTTGTGTGTCGTCGAGGTGACGATGTCGGCGTGTGGCACCGGGTTGGGATAGACACCACCGGCAATCAGGCCGGAGTAGTGCGCCATGTCCACCATGAAGATCGCGCCGATCTCGCGCGCCACCTCGGCAAAGCGGGCCCAGTCAATCCGCAGGCTGTAGGCGGAGGCGCCGGCGATGATGAGCTTGGGGCGGGCTTCACGGGCCTTTCTCGCCATCGCGTCATAGTCGATGGCCTCGCTGGCATCGAGGCCATAAGACACTACGTTGAACCATTTGCCCGACATGTTGAGCGGCATACCGTGGGTAAGGTGCCCGCCCTCGGCGAGGCTCATGCCCATGATGGTGTCGCCAGGCTTGAGAAAGGCGAGAAACACGGCCTGGTTGGCCTGCGCGCCCGAATGCGGCTGCACGTTGGCGGCGTCGGCGCCGTACAGCGCGCGCAGACGATCGATGGCCAGCTGCTCGGCAACGTCAACATATTCGCAGCCACCGTAGTAGCGCCGGCCGGGATAGCCTTCCGCGTATTTGTTGGTGAGCTGGCTGCCCTGAGCCGCCATCACGGCAGGGCTCGCATAATTTTCAGAGGCAATCAGCTCGATATGCGCTTCCTGGCGCTGATTTTCCTGGCGAATGGCATTCCAGAGCTCGGGATCGACGCGGTCGATGCCGACAGAGCGGTCAAACACGGCAGACTCCTGCGCGAAAGGCGCGTTAAACCGACATTTTAGCGAGGTGCGACACATCGCCCCAGCCGAGCACGCTAAATTGCTCGCCGTTCCAGCCAATCCGATTGATCGAAGCGTTGTTCAACTCGAATCGGCGGGGTTCATCCGCGGCCAGCCCCGAGGCAATGCGGTAAATGGAATCGAGCACACCGCCGTGGGTCACCGCGACCACCGTCTGTCCCGCGTGGCGCTTCGCGAGGCGGTGCATCTGCTCGAACACCCGCGCCCGCAGCGCCACCAGCGATTCGCCCCCGCCCGGCAACTCATAGTCGGGCACGCGATCACGCCAACGCTGATACGCCTCAGGATGATTGCGCAGCAGCTCGTCGTGGGTCTGCCCCTCGAACGCTCCATAACTGCGCTCGCGCAGTTCGGGCTCAATCGCCACCGTCAGCCCCAGCGCCTCGGCGATCGGGCGCGCGGTTTCGCGGGCCCGGCCAAGGTGGCTGGAATAGACCGCCGCGAGCCGGTGGCCCTGGAGCCTGTCCGCGGTGTGCCGCGCCTGCTCAAGACCCCTCGCGTTGAGCGCAATGTCAATACAGCCCTGGAAGCGCCGCGCCCGGTTCCAATCGGTCTCGCCGTGACGGATGAAGATCAGCTCGGTCATGCTCATGTCGAGGGCTCCGCCTTCGGTTCTTGCCGTAACCACAATGTGACCGGGCCGTCATTGATCAGTGACACCTTCATGTCGGCGCCAAACACGCCCGTACCAACCGGCGCATGCGTCTGCCGCGCCAGCGTCACGAACTTTTCAAACAGCCGTCGCCCCTCATCGGGTGGCGCGGCACCGGTAAAGCTCGGGCGGGTGCCCGAGCGCGTGTCAGCTGCGAGCGTGAACTGAGGCACGATCAGAAGCCCGCCCGAGACGTCGACCACGCTGCGGTTCATCCGCCCCGCCTCGTCAGAAAAGCAGCGTAATTTGAGGAGTCGGGCAAGCAGGCGCTCACAGAGGCTGTCGTCATCGCCCCGCTCGGCACAAAACAGCACCAGAAGACCGGTTTCAATCTCACCCGTGATACGGCCATCAACCCGGACTAGAGCCCCGGACACACGTTGTACCAATGCGAGCACGGCGGGCCTTTCTCGAAAGCGCCTGGCGGGACACCCCGCTCAGGCTCCGAGGGTGACGCGGGCAAAGCGCCGCTTGCCTACCTGCACGACATAAAGGCCCGCGGGGAGCTTGAGCGCCCGATCCTCGACACGTTCGCCGTCAACCTTCACGCCCCCCTGTTCGATATTGCGGATGGCCTCCGAACTCGATGCCACCAACCCGGCCTGCTTA
>JAGWXN010000461.1 GCA_018969885.1 Betaproteobacteria bacterium
GGCTCGCACTACCACTTTGCCGAGACCAATGAAGCGCTCGAGTTCGATCGCTCGGCTGCGCTTGGTTTTCGTCTGAACATTGCTGCGGGCACTGCGGTGCGCTTTGAGCCGGGCCAATCTCGTACCGTCGAACTGGTCGCGCTTGCCGGCGCACGAATCGTTCATGGCTTCCAGGGCCGTGTCAATGGCCCGCTGCCGGAGATCAAGCGATGAAAATCACTCGCCGCGCCTATGCGGAAATGTTTGGCCCCACGGTGGGCGATCGGGTTCGCCTCGCCGACACCGGGCTCTGGATCCAGGTGGAAGAAGACCGCACGATCTATGGCGAGGAAGTGAAGTTTGGCGGCGGTAAAGTGATCCGCGATGGCATGGGCCAGAGCCAGCGTCTTGCGGCCGAGGTGGCCGACACCGTGATCACCAATGCGCTGATCCTTGATCACTGGGGCATCGTTAAGGCCGACATCGCGATCAAGAACGGTCGCATCGCCGCCATCGGGAAAGCGGGCAACCCCGATATCCAACCGGGCGTTGATATCGTGATTGGCGCGTCCACTGAAGTGATTGCGGGCGAAGGTTCGATCATCACTGCGGGCGGTATCGATACGCACATCCACTTCATCTGCCCGCAGCAGATCGATGAGGCGCTCGCCTCGGGCGTGACCACCATGATCGGTGGCGGCACCGGCCCCGCCACCGGCACCAACGCCACCACCTGCACGCCTGGTCCCTGGCATCTGGCCAACATGCTGAAGGCGGCCGAGGGCTTTCCAATGAACCTCGGCTTTACTGGCAAAGGTAATGCCTCAAACCCCGAGGCACTGGCTGAGCAGGTGCGTGCTGGCGCCATTGGGCTCAAGCTTCATGAAGACTGGGGCACCACACCCGCTGCGATCGATACCTGCCTGGGCGTGGCAGACCGGTTTGATGTGCAGGTGGCCATCCACACCGATACGCTCAATGAATCGGGCTTTGTCGAGACCACCATTGAAGCCTTCAAGGGCCGCACCATCCACACCTATCACACCGAAGGCGCGGGCGGCGGTCATGCGCCCGACATCATCCGCGTGTGCGGTCTGCCCAATGTGCTGCCGTCGTCCACCAATCCCACGCGCCCCTACACGGTCAACACGATCGATGAGCATCTGGACATGCTGATGGTCTGCCACCACCTCGATGCGAACATTGCCGAGGACGTGGCCTTTGCCGAAAGCCGGATCCGTCGGGAGACCATCGCCGCGGAAGACATCCTGCATGATCTCGGTGCGTTTTCCATGATGTCGTCCGACTCGCAGGCGATGGGTCGGGTGGGCGAGGTCATCCTTCGCTGCTGGCAGACCGCGCACAAGATGAAGGCGCAGCGCGGCGGGCTGCCGGGTGACGGTGCCCGCCACGACAACGCACGCGCCAAGCGCTACATCGCTAAATACACGATCAATCCGGCGATCACCCACGGCATTGCGCATGAAGTGGGATCGGTGGAAGTGGGTAAATTTGCTGATCTGGTGATCTGGAAGCCCGCCTTCTTCGGCGTGAAGCCCTCGATGGTGATCAAAGGCGGTCAGATTGCATTGGCCGCCATGGGTGACCCCAATGCATCCATCCCCACGCCACAGCCGGTTCACTATCGGCCGCAGTTCGGCGCCTTCGGGCGGGCGCTTGCCGACAGCTCGCTCACCTTCGTCTCGCAGGCTGCGCTCGAGGCGGGTTTGCCTACGCAACTGGGTCTGGCCCGACGTGCTGTGGCGGTTCGCGGCATGCGCGCGCTTCGTAAAACCGATCTGATTCACAACACCGCGATGCCCACGATCGAAGTGGATCCGCAGACCTATCAGGTTCGCGCCGACGGCGTGTTACTCACCTGCGAGCCCGCCACCGTGCTGCCGATGGCACAGCGCTACTTCCTCTTCTGACTGGAGGCCACAATGCTGATATTCAAGGCTGTAGGCGGGCGCGCCGATCAGTTGGTGGGCGAGATCGATCTCGCGTTCGAATGGCGACAGAAATCGCGCATGCGTACAGCGATTGAGCGCGGCGCTCGTGCAGGAGATGCGGTGGGGTTCGATCTGCCGCGTGGCACGGTGCTTCGCGACGGCGATCTCATCTGTACCGACTCGGGGGAGGCGCTTCGGATTCACGCGGCACCCGAGGAACTGATTCACATCACGGCATCGAGTGCGATTGCGTTGGCTCGAATTGCCTACCACCTGGGTAATCGGCATGTGCCGGTACAGGTGGGTGAGGGGTGGCTGCGGCTCCAGTATGACCATGTGCTGGAGGGAATGGTGCGCGGTCTGGGCGGGGTGATCGACATGGTCGATGACAGCTTCGATCCAGAGGGTGGCGCCTACTCCGGGGGCGTTCAAGCGCATTCGCATGGGCATTCTCATGGCCA
>JAGWXN010000462.1 GCA_018969885.1 Betaproteobacteria bacterium
CTGAACCTGCTGCCCACCAAGCCGCCTGGCTCGCCCGGCACCGTGGGTGAGCGTGGCAAGCGCAAGCTGCGCTCCTTCGTCATTCCCCATATCCCGCACGACGATGTGGTGCTGCCCGAGGAAGTCCAGGGCATCCGCGCTTTCGGGTCCGAGACCGAAATGGAAGCGATCTCCGGTGTGCTGGCTCGGCACCTAGAGACCATGCGCAACAAGCACGCCATCACGCTCGAGCACCTGCGCATGGGTGCCCTGAAAGGCGAAATCCTGGACGCCGATGGCAGCGTGATCAGCAACCTGTTCAACGAATTCCAGATCACGCCGCAGTCGGTCAACTTCGATCTGGCCAATCCCAACAGCGAGGTCAAGGGCCACTGCTACGACTTGCTGACCAAGATCGAAGACGCCCTGCAGGGTGAATTCATGACCGGCGTGCATGTGCTTTGCTCGCCTGAGTTCTTCCGGGCGCTCACCACCCACAAGGAGGTCAAGACCGCTTACACCAACTGGCAGCAAGGCGCGGTGCTGATCAACGATGTGCGTTCGGGCTTCACCTACGCCGGAGTCACCTTCGAGGAATACCGGGGCCAGGCCGCCTACCTGCAGGCCAATGGGGATCTGGGTACCCGCCGCTTCATTGCAGCCGGTGAAGCCCACGCCTTTCCGCTCGGCACGGTCGACACCTTCGGCACCTACTTTGCCCCGGCCGACTTCAACGAGACGGTCAACACGCTGGGCCAGTCGCTGTACGCCAAGCAGGCGCCTCGCCAGTTCGACCGTGGCACCGATCTGCACACGCAGAGCAACCCGCTGCCCATGTGCCACCGACCGGGCGTTCTGATCAAGCTGACCGCCTGATCCGATGCAAGTTGCGTTTGAGCGGGCGGTCTCGCGCCTGTTCGCCCGGCTGGGGGTGTCCGGCACCTACCGGCTGGCCGATGGTCGTGAGCTTGCCACGCGGTTCATCACCAAACAGGCCGATGTCGTCGAGCCTTTCGGTGACTCCCGGTTGGCACTGGCCACCCACCGTTTCGATGTGATGGTCCGCGACGTGGCCTCACCCCGCGAGGGCGAGCGCTTCACAGTTGCTGGGCAGATCTATCAGGTAGTAGGTGAGCCCTTGGCGGATCGGGACCGGCTGATCTGGACGCTGACTGGAGCGCCGGTATGAAGCTCATGGCGGCACTCACCGGCAATCTGGACCAGATCCTGGCCGACGAAGTGCGCATCGCCGAGCAGGCGGTGACGCAGTCCATCCGTGAAGCCACCGATGGCCTCAAGACCGAGCTGCGTAACCAGATCACTGGCGCGGGTCTGGGTCAGCGACTGGCCAACACCTGGCGCGGCGAGGTCTATCCCAAGGGGCGGATGAGCATCAAGGCGGCGGGCCTGGTTTACAGCCGGGCACCCGTCATTGTCGGTGCACATGACCAGGGCGCCACCATCCGCTCCAAAGACGGTTTCTGGCTAGCCATCCCGCTGCCCGCTGCCGGCAAAGGCCCACGCGGCAAGCGCATGACGCCGGGCCTGTGGGAGCGGGTGCGCGGCCAGCGCCTGCGCTTTATCTACCGCCGTGGCCAACCCTCGCTCCTCGTCGCAGAAAACCAGCGCGCCCGCCAAGGCCAGCGCGGTGGCTTCTCCACTGCCTCACAAAAGGCTCAGGCCACAGGCCGAGGGCTCGTGACAGTCCCGATATTCCTGCTGGTACCCCAAGTGACCCTGAAAAAGAAATTCGACATCGACAGCAGCTCGCGCCGCTGGATCAGCACCCTGGCCCAGCGTATCGCCAACCGGTTCGATGAAGCCGACCGCAAAGGGGCAACGTCATGAGCCAACGTGAAAACGCCATCGGCGCACTGTTCGCGGTGTTGGGCCAGCTGTCCCTGGGCTCCTCAGGCGCCACGGTCAAGCGCAACGCTGCTTTGCCCGAGCGGGTGTCGGATCACGCCATGGCCATCCTGCGCGACGGTGAGATGGGCGAGCCTGATGTGTCGCTCTCACCGCTGACCTACCACTGGCAGCACCAGGTAGCCATCGAACTGTTTGTGGCCGAACCCGATGCCAGTGCGCGTGATGCGCGCATGGATGGTCTGCTCATGGAGTTGGCGACCCTGATCGAAGCCGATCGGACGCTGGGTGGCGTCATTGAGTACGCCGAAATCGGCCCGCCCAAGTTCGACGAACTGGCTCCAGACGGCACCAGTGGCATCAAAGCCTGTCTGCTGCCCGTGATCTTGCACTACAGCAGTTCAGGGCCGCTGAACTGATCCGTCGAATTCCATTTCGATACCCATTCACACCCAATCCCGCAAGGAGTTCTTTATGGCTCGTGCCTATGGCGCGAACGCTAGCCTGTTGGCCGCGTTCGAAACCACCTATGGCAGCAACCC
>JAGWXN010000463.1 GCA_018969885.1 Betaproteobacteria bacterium
GGCCGCATCGGATTCGCGGCGAAAACGAACAGCGGTTTGCCGAATGGTTTCAACAATCTCGAACACCGCTTCGCCTTCCTGATGCCGGACAACGTCGCCGAGCAAGCGGCCCAGCAGGCGGATGTCTTCTCTCAGCGGAGCATCTTTATCCTGAGTTTTTCTTTGAGGTGGAGCTGCTGCTTTCTTTTTGATGGCCATGGCGGTGGTGTGCTTTCAGCGTCGAATGGGGCGACCCGGATTTTGGTCAGGTCGCGCAGAGGTCGCGTGATAGAATTCAACGATTATTTTTCAGCAATGACGAGCAGGTCGAAAGCTGTGCGAACCACGCGCAGCTAACCCGAAACAAAGAGTAGAGAGGCCGCGTTGAACTCATCATTTTCCGGAAAGCTGGTCATTGCGTCACGTGAGAGCCGTCTGGCCATGTGGCAGGCTGAAACGGTTCGGGCGCGCTTACTTCAATTATATCCCCACAGTACAGTAGAGATTCTTGGCATGACGACTCGAGGCGATCAGATTCTGGATCGCACCCTGTCCAAGGTGGGCGGCAAGGGTCTGTTCGTCAAAGAGCTGGAAGTCGCGATGCAAGAGGGTGCGGCCGACTTGGCAGTGCACTCGCTCAAAGATGTACCAATGGAGCTGCCCGAAGGTTTCGAGCTGGCTGCCGTGCTCGAGCGCGAGGATCCTCGCGATGCCTTCGTGTCCAACCAATACCAGAGCCTTGCCGATCTGCCTGCTGGTGCCATTATCGGCACCAGCAGCCTCCGTCGTCAGGCTCTGATAGCCGCGCGCTTTCCTCAACTGCTGATCCAGCCGCTGCGCGGTAATCTCGATACGCGTCTGGCCAAGCTCGATCGCGGCGAATACGCTGCCATCATTCTTGCAGCGGCGGGCCTGAAGCGGCTGGGCATGGTTGAACGCATTCGCAGTTTCATCGAACCCGATGACAGCCTTCCCGCGCCGGGTCAGGGTGCGATGGCCATCGAAATACCTTCTGGTCGCAGCGATCTGCAGGACTTGCTGGCGCCGCTGAACCACACGGATACTGAACTCGCCGTACGCGCCGAACGCACGCTTTCGCGCAGTTTTGGCGGCAGTTGCCAGGTACCGCTGGCGGCCTTCGCCACTGTGAACAAAGATGCAATGCGCTTACGCGCGATGGTAGCCACGCCCGACGGCAAGCGGATCGCCCGTGCCGAGATCAGCGGGTCGGCAGCGACACCCGAGGCCTTGGGCCAGGAGATTGCTCGTGTGCTGGAGGCGCAGGATGCGCAATCGATTCTCGCTGCTTGCAAGACCGAGTAAGGCGTGAAACAGGCTTGAAGAAGACGCCCGTCGTCATTACCCGTCCGCTGGCTCAGGCCGAGCCACTCGCCGCCCGGCTGTCCGCGCAATCCATCGATGCCCGTGTTTTCCCGCTGCTTGACATCCAGCCACTGCCGGATTCGGGCGCGCTGAGAGCCGCGCTTACCCGTCTGACTGACTACGCCATGGTGGCCTTCGTCAGCCCGAATGCGATCGATGCCGCCTTCGCGTACCTGACCGTATGGCCAGCGGGCGTGATCGCTGCAGTGGTTGGCGATGGCAGCCGGCAGGCGCTGGCACGGCACGGCGTGACTGACGCGACTGCCCGGGTCGTCAGTCCGGCCGACACTCGCCGCACCGACTCCGAAACACTCGTGGAGGTGTTGGACTTACCCTCGCTCGCCGGCAAAAAGGTGCTGATCGTGCGCGCCGAGACCGGGCGCGAGCTGCTCGCCGACCGTTTGCGGGAAGCTGGCGTGACCGTGGAACAGATCGCGGCTTACCGACGTAGTTCACCTGTGATGGACAAGGCACGCCGCCAGCAGCTGCAAGACCTGATTGCCGAGGACTGCGACTGGGTCATCACCAGCTCGGAGGCGCTGCGTTATCTGAAATCTGCCGCACTCGAGGCGTGCGGAGACAAGGGCTGGGCGCGTCTGCGCGAGGCTTGCCTGATTGTCCCGCACGAGCGTATCGCTGAAACTGCTCGCGAGCTCGAATTTGCTGTCGTGATTCAGACGGTTTCAGGCGACGAAGCCTTGATCGGCGCGATACAATCGCGTCCATGAGCGAACCGTCCACTCCAACTTCGTCAGTTTCGCCGCCGGAGCCGGTGGCGACAAGCGCAGCCCCGGCGAGCGCCGCTCATGCCGCCGCGCCCGCAGAGCCCGCACCTCCTGAAGTATTGACGACCCCCTCGGCCGCACCTTCCACGGAAGGCGACCCTCACACGCCTGCCGCTTCGGGAGCCAGCCGCTGGCGCGGATGGCAGCTACGCATGCCCGTATCACTTGAAAACCGTGAGTCGCGGCAGAGGCTGGCCATAGGCCTGTTGATCTTTCTGCTGGCCCTGCA
>JAGWXN010000464.1 GCA_018969885.1 Betaproteobacteria bacterium
GTCGATGCGCTGCAGCCGATCGACGCACTCAAGCTGGGGTTGGCGCAGGCGGTCGCGCTGATTCCTGGCACCAGCCGATCCGGGGCCACCATCATCGGTGGAATGCTCTTCGGACTGTCGCGGCCCGTCGCGACGGAGTTTTCGTTCTATCTCGCGGTACCGACTCTGATCGCAGCGGGCGTCTACGACATCTGGAAACACCGAGCGATCCTCGAAGCGAGCGATCTACCCCTGTTCAGCGTCGGATTGCTCACCGCCTTTGTGAGTGCGCTCGCCTGCGTGCACTGGCTGACACGCTATGTCGCCACCCACGATTTCGTCCCGTTCGCTTGGTACCGAATCATCTTCGGGCTGGTGGTGCTGATCACCGCCGGGTCAGGCCTGATCGCATGGACCGCCTGACCCGCGCGGATCAACCGCGGATATAGGCCACTCGCCCGTGGTCGTGCCGGTACTCCCGGTGGGGCCGGTTGGGCGCAACGTAAACCGCACCGCCCGGATAGCTCTGCACGTAGGGCCGCGGGGCATGGTAATGCGGTGGGTTCACGTACACCGGGGCCGGCGTCACCACCACCCGAGGCGTCGGCACGTAGACCCTCGGAGAGGTATAGACGACCGGGGGGGCGACGACCACGGGCGGCGGCGCGTAGTAAACGGGCGGGGGCGGTGCCGAGTACCAGGTGTAGGGTTGCGCCGGATAAACCGGGGCAGGCGTAACGCCGTAACCGTACCCGAGACCAACGGCCGGGGCGGCCGGATAGGAATAGTAGGTCGGCGCCTCGGCCCGCGCCCCGCTGCTCGCACCGACTGCCGCGCCGAGCAGACCTCCCACCACCGCGCCGTCTCCACCACCGATGGCCTTGCCAAGCAGGGCACCGGCGGTTGCGCCGAACAGCGCACCGAGAAATTCGTCCGAGGCTCGCGCGGCACCTGGCAGCACGAGCGCTGTGGCAAGGGCGGAGACAGAGACGATACGGCGCAGGTTCATGACAGCTCTCCCGGAGGTTGAATCGATCGTGAAGTCTGATCGATGGCCAGACAATATCAACGATGAGCCCTGCCAACCAAGGCGGACTCTGAAAAAAGTGTAAGAAAAGGTGTACTATTACTAACTTCCCGGTCAGTCATTATTCTCCCGTGCAAGCTTCGATGCCCGATCGTGTACCGCGCTGGGAACGGCGCAAGGAAAGTCGGCCAGCGGAGCTTCTGGCCGCGGCGCTGGCCTGTTTTGTCGATCGCGGTTTCGCCGCCACCCGACTCGATGATGTCGCGGCCCGCGCCGGCGTCAGCAAAGGCACGCTTTATCTCTACTACTCCAGCAAGGACCAGTTGTTCATGGCCGTCGTGCGCGAGAGCATCATCCCGCTCATCGAGGCCTTCCAAAATGAGGTGACGACCTCCAGCGCGACCAGTGCCGAGCTGCTGCGGCGTTTCGTTCTGGGCTGGTGGCAGCAGGTGGGTGAGACCCAGCTGGCCGGGATCGCCAAACTGGTCGTCGCCGAAGCAGGCAACTTTCCGGAGGTCGCGCGCTTTTTTCACAATGAGGTGGCCGCACCCAACCGAAAGCTGGTGGCCAGCCTCATTGAGCGGGGGATGCGGGCCGGAGAATTCCGCGCGGTGGATGCCGAAGCGACCGCGCAACTGGTACTAGCCCCGCTGGTGCTGCAGGCGATCTGGAACCGTTCGATTCAACCCTGTTGCGGCGACGATGGGTCACGACTGGGGATCGAGCGGATCCTGGAAGCGCACCTCACGACCATCCTGCGTGCACTCCTTCCCACGACCGGCCCGGACCTGCGATGACGCTTTCAAAACGACTGCTGGTCACCGTACTGATCGGGACGCTCGCCGCCGCTGCCGCACTCGCTTGGTTTCGCACGGCCCCTACCGGCAAGGGTTCGGCAGCCACCCAGGCCCGTACAGAGTCCAACTCGGGCCAGGCCGACCCGCTGATTGAACTCAATGAGGCGGACCTGCTCACCATTGCAACCGGTCGCCTGGTGCGCAGCCTGCCTGTGACCGGCACGATCACCGCGGCGAGCCAGACGCTGGTCCGCGCGCGAGTATCGGGCGACATCATCGACATCCCGGTCCGCGAGGGCATGAGTGTCAAGGCGGGTCAGCTGATCGCACGGATCGACCCAGCCGATTTCGAGCTCCGGCTGTCCGAGCGAACCGCGCAACTGCGCTCGGCCCAGGCCCAGCTCGAGCAGGCCCGCCGGACCCTCGAAAATAACGCCCGACTGCTCGACAAGGCCTTCATCTCCCAGAACGCCTACGACAATTCGCGCTTCGCGGTCGATGGAGCACGCGCTGCGGTCGAAGCCGCCGATGCCCAACTTGCGCAGGCGCGAAAGGCGCTCGCCGATACCAG
>JAGWXN010000465.1 GCA_018969885.1 Betaproteobacteria bacterium
AAGCGTGAGGGGGTGATGATGGGCCTGCCCGGGTGCCACTTCGAACAGCTCCTCCATGATCCGCTCGCCGCCGCGCACCCAGAGGCGCTCCATGCGCAGAATACCCAGCCGCAGAGGATCAAGGTCGGCGGTCGGTTGCGGCGGCTGAAAACCGCCTGCGAGCGTCTGGTTGATCTCTTCCAGCGCGCGTTGATCCCGGCAAGAGGCACCCGACGCAGCCAACAGCAGCCCGGCCAGCCAGATCCCTGCGCCGTTCCCGCTGAGCAGGCGGCGGCTGAAGCTGGACAATCGCAGGATCATGCTGAACAACGGGGTTTCAGGCGCGGACATCGCAGGGAAGCGTAGACTATCACCGTATGACCCGTGTGGCCATGAGCGAAGCATCCTCGGCAAGCGTTGACATTACCCCGCCCACGGTCGCTGATGTGGAAGCGATCACCCGGCTTTTTCTGAACGACATGCGGGATCTGGGCGAGCAGCCCGACCCTGCCGCCCTGAAGGCAGTGGCCGCGAACATGGTGGACCACAACGGCGCGGGCATCCATATGTTTGTGGCGCGTGTGGACGGCGCAGTTGGTGGTGTCGTTGTCGCCAACGAGTTTCAGAGCATCAAGTTTCCGGGGCGCGCCCTGTGGATCGAAGAATTGTACGTCGATCCGGGTTTTCGTCGTCATGGCATCGGCCGCCGGCTCGTGGATGTCCTGCTGCACCACGCGTGGAAGCTGGGTATTCAGGGTGTCGAGCTGGAAGCGTACCGCATGAACACCGCTGCCTCGGTGCTTTATCGGTCGATTGGCTTCAAGCGACTGGCTCGCGAGCGCTATTCGATTCGCATGGATGAGTTCGACTGGGACGAATAGTCCCGCCCCCTCAGGTGGCTTGCAGCGTTCTCGCAGCCGCGAGTCCGCTCTCGACGGCGCCCTCCATGTAGCTGCGCCAACGGGGTGCCCATTCGGTACCGGCCAGAACCAGACGGTCCTGTGCATCGACCCAGGGCTGAATCGGTGGGAACGCGCTCGCGCCAGGCGCCAGGCGCGATGCATAAGCACCCTCGACGTGGGCCACCGTGGACCAGTCCTTGCTCTCGAACGCCAGCGGCTCGGGCAGGGCGCCGAAGTAACTTGCGGCCTGCGCCAGCAGGGCGGTCTTTCGCTCGGCTACCGACATCGCCGCGAGTGCCTCTGCGGCACGCCCGGATGACAGCGCTACCAGCACTCCGCCACCCGCTGCCGGGGAACTGTCGGCGAACAGGGTTGCCGGTCCCCGGTCGGCCATCACTATGCCCTGGAAGCCACGTTCACGCCAGATCGGCGAAGCAAAGACCAGCAGCGATTTGACCACCCGGCCTGGTCGAACGTGCGACAGAAACTGCTTGTAAAGACGGGGAAGGCCCGGCTCGAACTCAATCCGCGTCAGCACCGCCAGCGGAACCGCGACGACTACGCGCTCAGCCTGCCATTGCTGCTGGCCGGCGTACACATGCACGGCCCCTCCAGCCTGCTGCACCCGGTCCACGACCGCGCCCGTCTGCACGCGGTGCTTCAGGCGATCCGCCAGCCCGTGGATCAGCGCCTGCGCGCCACCCTCCAGGGTGGCTTCCTCGGCCTTTGCCAGACCATCCAGACCGCCCATCCCGGCCATCTGTTCCACCATATCGTACATGGAGACCTCGGCGGGGTGACGACAGAACCCGGACTCTGCAAACCACAGCCACCAACGACGCCCTGCGGACGTGATCGCGTTGCGCATGACCCAGGATTCCACCGACTCGCCTGCCAGCGCTGCAATGCCCGACTGGGTGGTCAACGCTGACTTCAGACCCGAAAACCGCAGCCCCATGTTGACGACGTCCACGAGCACACCCGGTGCTCGCGGCGATAGCTCAAACCGCGACGTCGTGACCTTGCCGCCCTGATCGGTCACGTAACGCCCGCCTTTCGACACCGGCACCGTCGCCACGCCCAGCTCCTTCGCCAGCGCCAGAATCTGCCGCTGCGGTGAACCGACCCACTGTGCACCCAGGTCCAGCGTCACGCCCGGCGAAACCTGCTTTGACCAGACGCGTCCACCCAGACGTTCGGCTGCCTCAAGGACGGTCACCTCATGACCAGACTGCGTCAGGCGATCTGCCGCGGTCAATCCCGCAAGCCCCGCTCCGATGACGATCACCTCCATGCACTGCCTCTCGTCTGCTGCCCGTCGTACCCCGAAAAACAACGCTCTACGACCCGATGGCTGGAGCGTCCTGGTGGCAGACAGCCCGATTGCCGGGGAGCCTATGCCTCACAGCGCGCCTTCAAGGCAACATTCATCGCTTCATATCCCTTCTGAATGGCCTTTTGAGTGGCGAGATAAGCGACCGCCATGCCGCC
>JAGWXN010000466.1 GCA_018969885.1 Betaproteobacteria bacterium
CCTGCGCCTCAATTGCCACCAGCATCTGTTCACCGGCTTCGACCGGCAGGTAGGCGAATTCGAGTGTCGGGAATGCGCGCTCGAAGTGCTCGGCTTCATGGCCAATTTCGAGGATCAAAAGGCCCGCTTGGGTGAGATGCTGTGCAGCCTCGCTCAGTATCCGGGCGATCAACTGCATTCCGTCTGGCCCCCCGGCGAGCGCGATGCGCGGTTCGGCGCGAAATTCCTGCGGCAGGAGCGCCATGGACGCATCGCAGACATACGGGGGGTTGCACACGATGAGATCGAATCGTTCGCCCTGGTGCGGGGCGAGGAGGTCGCCCTGCACCAACTCGATTCGGCCACCGAGCCCATGCAGGCCCACGTTTTCAGCGGCCAGTGACAGCGCTGGTTCGCTCAGATCGCTTGCGCGAAGCCGCGAATCGGGAAACCGCATTGCACATAGCACCGCGAGGCTTCCTCCGCCGGTACAGAGATCGAGCACGCGCTCTGGCCAGCCGTCGGGCCTCTGGAACGCGTCTAAATAGGCTACGAGGCTGGTATCTAGTGCTTCGGCAATCAGGGATCGCGGAACCAGTGCGCGCGCGTCGCTACGAAAACACACGCCGCGAAGCCAGGCCTCGCCGGTGAGATAGGCGGCAGGCACCCGCTCACTGCAGCGGCGTTCGACGAGGGTGATCAGCGCCTCTCGCTCGCTGCGCGCAAGACGCGCGTCAAGCCAGCGGTCCAGTTCGTCGGGCGGGAGGTGCAGCGACCACAGCAATATCGAGGCTGCCTCGTCCACCAGCGAGGCGGTACCGTGACCCATGCCGATCTGAGACTCCGCGAACCGTGAAACCGCCCAGCGCAGGCAGTCACGGAGGGTGCGCATCTCTTGCGCAGCATCACCCGCCGATGCCACGCGCCCGGCCCGCCGATCAGGTTTCACGAGCGCGGTTCGCCGTCTTGCGGCCCAAAAAAGGCCCGATAAAGGGGCTCTGAAAAGCCGACCAGCGTTTTCTGGCCTTGTTGCAGAACCGGGCGCTTGACGAGCGTGGGCTCAGACAGCATCAGCTCTACGGCGCTCAGCTGGTCGGTGACCGCCAACCGCTTCGATTCCGGCAGCCGCCGCCAGGTGGTGCCCCGGCGGTTGAGGAGAGAGTCCCAGGGCACATGGCGAAGCCAGGCTGCGAGGAGTTCAGCCTGCAAGCCATCCGCCCTGAAATCATGAAAACGATATTCGTAGCCCGCAGACTGCAGCCAGGCGCGAGCTTTGCGGACCTGATCGCAGTTGGGAATGCCGAACACCGTGATGGGCGGGTGGGCGCCGGTGACCGGCGCGCCGGCAGGCTTTGACACGGGGTCAGTCTCCGCGCAGGAGATCGTTGATGGCGGTTTTTGCACGCGTCTGCGCGTCGACACGCTTGACGATCACAGCGCAGTAAAGGCTCACGCGTCCGTCGCCTGAGGGCATGCTGCCGGGAACCACCACCGAGCCGGATGGCACCCGCCCGTAGAGAATCTCCCCGCTCTGGCGATCGACGATCCGGGTGCTTGCGCCGATGAACACACCCATTGAGATGACTGAGTTCGCCTCAACAACGACCCCCTCGACGATCTCCGAGCGCGCACCGATAAAGCAATTGTCTTCAATGATGGTGGGATTGGCCTGGATGGGCTCCAGCACCCCGCCGATTCCCACGCCACCCGACAGATGCACATTGGCACCGATTTGAGCGCACGAGCCCACGGTGGCCCAGGTGTCCACCATGGTGCCTTCACCGATCCACGCTCCGATGTTCACGTAGGAGGGCATCAGCACCACATTACGGCTGATGTAAGCGCCGCGCCTCGCCACTGCAGGAGGAACCACTCGGAAGCCAGCCGATGCGAAATCTGCGGCCGACCAGTTTGCAAACTTGGTAGGCACCTTGTCGTAGAAGCGCAGGTCGCCCCCCGATACAGGGACGTTGTCCTCCAGGCGGAAGGAGAGCAACACCGCTTTCTTCACCCACTGGTTCGTGATCCAGTGGCCATCGATTTTTTCGGCAACCCGCAGCGAGCCGTCGTTAAGGCCAGCGATGACCTGATCAACGGCCTGGCGAGTTTCAACGGGTGCTGCGCGCGGGCTCAGGTCGGTTCGGTGTTCCCAGGCGTGTTCGATCGTCTGCTGCAGTGCGTTCATCGGAGGCTTCGGTAGGGTTGAGGACAATGGACAGCGGTCGCCCGAAGCGACCGGCCTGACGCGAAGTGTCAGCGGGAGATCAGTTGAGCGATTCTGCGTGCTGCTTCAAGGCACTGCTCGTGACTGTCGACCAGCGCGAGCCTGACAAAGCCACTGCCCGGATTGACGCCCTGCTGCTCCCGGGCGAGGAAGCTTCCCGGC
>JAGWXN010000467.1 GCA_018969885.1 Betaproteobacteria bacterium
CTCGCATTGGCATCATCATCGGCAATCCACCCCACGAGATGGCGCCGAATCGTCAAAAGAAACCCGTTGAATGTCCATCGCGGAAATCATCGATTCATGATTCATGCGTTTCATTCGCAAGGGTGTGCAATCACGAGTGAAACACCCAAAAAACTACTCGATACCATCGGCACGGGCAAGAATATTCGCCCGGCATCATCCGGAAGCCCGCCTGGTTGACCGGGCACCGGCCGTGTGGCAACCTTGAATGAGATCCACAAGCGCGCCTGCTTCGGAAGGTGCCTTTACATGCGACTTTCAATCAATTGCCGCGGTCCGGTGGGGCTCAATCGCCGCAACATGCTCCAAATCGGGGCCATCGGCGCGTTGAACCTTTCGCTCCCGCAACTGCTGGCCGCGAATCGCGGTTCACGCACAGCGGCCACCGCCGACTCGTGCATCCTCGTGTTTCTCAATGGCGGTCCCAGCCACCTCGACATGTGGGACATGAAGCCGAACCTGCCGCAGGAAATGCGCAGCGAGTTCAAGCCGATTTCCACAAGCGTGACCGGGGTGCAAGTGTGCGAACACCTGCCCCGACTCGCTCGCCAGATGAACCGCTGCACCCTAGTGCGCTCCGTTCACCACCACGAAGTGGCGCATGCCCCTGCGGTGTACACCGCGCTCACCGGCGTGCCGAGCGGGGTGAAGGCCGGCCTGCTCGGGGCGAAGCCGACCGATCATCCCGCGGTCGGTTCGGCACTGGCGCGGTACCGCCCTCCCACCGCTCATGTGCCGCCTTATGTGCTGCTGCCTTATCTCACGCTGGAGGGGGCGGGCGGGCCGCCGCAACCAGGCTACCTCGGGGGGTGGCTCGGCAAATCGCACGACCCGTTCCTGGTGCTGAAGGGCGGGCCGCATCCGGACGGCTTCAACATGCCCGCGCTCTCCCACGGCCCCGACATGACCACCGCCCGCGCGAATTCCCGCAACGAGTTGCTCGGCGCCGTGAACCGCACCAGCCTTGCCGTGCGCACCGCCGACTCCGCCGATTTGGAGCGGCTTCAGGGGCGCGCGTGCGACCTGCTCACCTCCAACGCGACCCGCCGCGCCTTCCGCATCGAGGACGAACCGACCCGCGTGCGCGACGCCTACGGCCGCAACATCTACGGCCAGAGCCTGCTGCTGTCGAGGCGGCTTGTGGAGGCCGGGACGCGGCTGGCGTGCGTGTCGTGGGCTCCAGACGCCAACGCGACATGGGACACCCACGGCGGCAACTTTGCCAAGCTGAAGAATGTCCTGCTCCCGCAGTTTGACCTCGGTTTCTCACAGTTGCTGGCCGACCTCTCCGACCGCGGCATGCTCGAGCGCACGCTCGTGGTGGCGATGGGCGAGATCGGCCGCACGCCGAAGATCAACGCCGGCGCGGGCCGCGACCACTGGGAGTTCTGTTACACGGTGGTATACGCCGGCGGGGGCACGAAGGGCGGGTTCGTGTTCGGCTCGAGCGACAAGCATGGCGCGTATCCGAGCATGAATCCGGTCACCGCGGGCGATGTGATCGCGACCATCTACCACGCCCTGGGCCTGAGCCCCGACCTCGAACTGCGCGACCGCCTCGACCGCCCGGTGCCCCTGGTGCCGAACTCGGCCCCCATCGCTGAAGTGTTCGCCTAGGTGCCTGCCGCGGTCTCAAGCCGACCAACCCGGGCTTGGCCATTCCGCCTGCGGCTTCCAGTATTAACGCCCTCATGGCTTCAAACCCGGGAAAGCATGATCGGGTGCTTCAAAACAACAAAAGCTTTCTTTTGAATGGTGGTGTGGTACATTTTTCGTGGTTTCAAACTTTCGCGTGATGACAAAGGGGATGTCCATGAATCGTCTGCTTTGCCTCTCCCTCGGGCTTGTCCTTGCCTACGGCGTTTCGGCTGAGGAGCCCAAGAAGGCGCCCGCGAAAAAAGACCAGCCCAAGCCGGCCGCCAAGATGCTCGAGCCGGGCAATCAGGCGCCTGCGTTCACGATCAAGGATGCGAATGGCACGGAAATCAACCTCGCGGACCTCACCGCCAAGGGGCCGGTGCTGGTGCGCCTCACCTGCGGCTGCTCCGGCTGCGACAAGGAACTGGCCTACTTCCAGGCGTTGCATGAGTCTTACAAGAACAATGGCCTGATCTCGCTGGCCGTGTTCAAGGAACCCGACGCCAAGGTTGCCGCCTATGTCAAGCAGAAGAAGCTCGACATGCTCTACGCCGTGGACACCAAGGGCGACAGTTGGAAGACCTTCCAGACGACGACGATGCCGACCAACTTCCTGATCGACAAGGGCGGGAAGATCATCGCCGTGGCCGCCGGCTGCGACCCGAGCGGACTGATCGCCAAGAAG
>JAGWXN010000468.1 GCA_018969885.1 Betaproteobacteria bacterium
GGTGTTGGCGCCAGTGGCTGCGTTGGCACGCGCCACCGGGATGAAGATTTTTCCACCAGCAAGAAAACTGGCCTCATGACCGCTGATCGCAACGATGTTGGGCTCGGCCAGAATTTTGATCAGACCATCGCGCCGCTCAGCATCCAATCGCAGTTCATCACCGCCCGGCGCGCGCACGCCAAGCAACCCGCCCGAACCCGATAAGAACTGACTGAGGATGCTGTATCGCCAGTCACCGCTCAGGCGCGAGCCTTCAAAGCGCGCGCCCAACTGGTCGAGCAGCGTCTTCGAGACTTCGGCGACCTTGACCTCCAGCATCACCTGTTGGGGCTGCGATATCTGGAGCAGATTGACCACCCGTGGCCGAAGCGAAGCATCACCTGACCCGGAGCTGGCCGGCGCAACCGGAGCCCATGAGACCTGCGCAGTCTGCCCTGCCGCCATCCGACCGTCGCCCGCACCAATCGGCATCACCAGACCACGCCCCACGCTGCGAATGAAAGCATCAGCAATCGCAGCGGCCTGGTCGGCACGCATCGCGCTGCTCACAACGCCACTCAACACCACCGAATCAGCCGCCGCTTCCACGGCTATACCGGTTTCGCCTGGCAACAATGCGCGAAGCCGCTCGCGTAGCGCCTGTGTATCAAGACTGACTGAGAGATCGATGATGGTCGTCGGCCCGTCTTCCCGCCACAGAATGAGGTTGGTGGTTCCGAAGGTCTTGCCAAGCAGATACAACTCGACCGGACTGATCAGGGTCACATCGGCGACCGCGGGATTACCGACCGAAAGACGTTCTATCGCCGAGTCAAGATGCAATAGGGTGGATTTGCCCGCCACCAGCGTGATGGGTGGGCCAATCTGGGTTCTCTCCAGCGGCATACGGCGCGGGGCGCTACGCGACGCAGGCGTCGTCACAGGCGGGGGTCCCGTACGTTGCGCGACGGCCAGAGACGGGGCGCCCAAGGCTACGGCACTACACAGCCACTTGCGACGGCTCATCAAATCAGCGTTCAAGAGCGACCTCCTTACGGTTAAACGTGGCGGTCGATTTAAGGAGGCCGCGAATAACCTCCACCTGCACATCAGGCAGACCGGTCGACGACCGTTCATCGGCCGGCGTACTGCGGCTCACCCGCATCGGTGCAGGGAGCGGAGAGTGGTTGTCCGATATCACCGCAGGCGATGCTCTCGTCTCGGTGAGTCCAAGCAGCTCAGCACGTGAGACACCACGCCCCGCCGCCGATAACGAATCGCCCTGGTTACGCAGCGCAAGTGATAGCTGACCGACATTGCGGGCGAGATCCAATCGCTCGGCCTCTTGCGGCGTCACCTGGAGCGTGACCGCGCTGACCACTTTGGGGCGGGTTTCATCACGCGCCGCCTCCTGCGCGATGGCCAGCACCAGAATGCGTTCGAGCACAATCCTCGACACCATTCGCGCGCCCTGTGAGTCATCCTGCGCGCTCACCAGCACATCCACGAAGTTACCGGGTAGCGCGAACCCCGCCACGCCGATCACTTCATTGACGCGCACCGTAATCGCACGATGCCCCGGAGCGATCACGGCAGCCAGGCCGCCCTTCGACCCCTCAGGCGTGAGCTTGGCTGCCAGGACCGGCTCACCTCGCACCAGCGCGGTCCTGGGCACGCGCCCCACGAGCAACGCGGGGTCAGCCAAGGCGCCCTGCGGTACGGCGCCGCTTGGCCACTTGACCACCTCGAGCAGCGCCGGATCGAGCACCTGTCCCGCCGCGACATCTCGGCTCGCCACCACAACCGACCGACCGTTATCGGCGCGCTGTTCACCAAGCCACGCCGAGGCGAGCAAGGTCGCGAGCGCGCCTGCAGACAGTGAAACGCCCAGCATCCACCAACCGGCGCGCGCCATCATTGCACCTCCCCGACCGGCCCGCGCCCGAAGAGTTGCTGCCAGGCCCAGTCGATTTGCGTGGGATCGACGACGGGCGGCCCTCCCCGCCAGCGCAACCGATCAGCGATACGGCCAAACAAGGCATCAGGGACCGAGGCCAGCCGGCCAATCCCCTCGCCGTCGTGATGCTGGGCAAGAAGCGCATCCTCGGCGTGTCTATCGCACGTCAGTCCGTGTTTGCGCGCCGCGAGTTGCATTGCGCGCCGATAGGAATGCACTGAAAGCGGACCCAGCGACACAGCATGAGCCAGGCGCGCGCCGCGCCGCTGAAACCCTCTGCGCGCCGGCGGATGGGACTCCACGGTCACCAACCGCAACCTGAGCGGGAATTCCATCACCTGCCCATCGCGACGCGTCACCTGATCCACACCGCGCTCGATCGCATCGTGAAGGTTGCGCAGCGCGGGCTCGAGGCCACGACCTGCA
>JAGWXN010000469.1 GCA_018969885.1 Betaproteobacteria bacterium
GTGCACGATGTGGTGAAAGACTATGAAGCGGTGATGTCGAGCGTCGCGCACTGCCAGACGGTGTGGGGCGGTGAGTGGCCCGAGGGCCTGACGCTGACGCAGAACCTGATTGACCTTGGCTGGCATCAGAAGGAGTTTCAGACCCGGCGTTCATTTGCGTACACCGTGGTGGATCTCAGCGAGACAGCGGTGCTGGGCTGTGTGTACATCCTGCCGACGCCCAAGCGTGAATACGATGCCGAGGTCTACCTGTGGGCGCGGCAGCGTGAGCTGGACGGCGGGCTGGAGGACCGGCTTTACGCCGCGACCCGTGCTTGGATCGCAGCACACTGGCCGTTTCAGGCGGTGGCTTATCCCGGCAGAAGTGTCTCGCTCGCGGCGTGGCAGGCGCTGCCGGAGGAACCACGCCAGGCGTTGTGAGAATGTCGTGGGATGGCCCCGCGCGTGTGATGCCTGCGGTGTTGGCCGAAGCTTGCGCACCTGCTTTGCCTCAGGCAGGCGAGGTATTCGCCAGGCTGAAATGAGCCGCTGCTGGTTCGTTGAAGTTCCCATCATTCATGGCCCGACAGATCGCTCGATGACCATTGAACTCGCCCCCGTGACCGCCGCGCGCTTCTCCGATCTCGAGGCCCTTTTCGCGGGTAACGGCTGCGCTTTCGCGCGCGCGTGCTGGTGCATGGAATGTCGCTACCGCGGGGACCGCCCGTCGCCAGCGCCGGGACAAACCCCGGCCGAGGCCAACCGTCAGGCGATGATGGATTTGCTCGCCACCGGCGCGGTGCCCGGCCTAATCGGCTACCGGGCGGCGACGCCGGTCGGCTGGGTCGCGCTCGCGCCGCGCGGGGATTACGGCCGGCTGCAGCGCTCTGCAGTGATGAAGGCGGTTGATGCGCAGCCCGTGTGGTCGGTGATGTGCTTTGTCGTGCCTTCGGCCTATCGCGGCCAGGGGGTGGCGCAGGCCCTGCTCGAAGGCGCCGCGGCCTATGCGAAGGCGCAGGGCGCCGCGATACTTGAGGCTTACCCCATCGACAAGGCCGGACGATCCAACCCGGGCTTCCTGTGGTTCGGGGCGAAGGCGATGTTCGACAAGGCCGGGTTCGAGGAAGTCGCGCGGCGCAAGCCGGAGCGACCGATCGTTCGCCTGAAGCTCAGCTGAAACCGGGAGGGCGTCGCCCGCGATGCACCCACGCAACACCCCGCTCGTCCTGCCGGCGCCGCCACCCCCTGCCGTGCAGGCGGGTACGCACCGCTTGTGATGGCACCAGGCAGAAACGATGACGAGATACCGCATCAGTTCCGGATCGCGCTTTGAAGAGGAAATCGGCTATTCGCGGGCAGTCGTGGTCGGCGACTGGGTGTTCGTGGCCGGAACCACCGGCTTCGATTACACCACGATGCGCATCGCCGAGGATCCGGCCGCACAGACCGAACAATGCCTGCGCAACATCGCGGCCGCGCTGCATGAAGCAGGGGCCAGTCTGGCGGACGTCGTACGAGTCACCTACGTCCTGCCGAACGCGGAGGACTTCCCGGCGTGCTGGCCGGTGCTCCGGCAGTATTTCGGCGAGGTCCGGCCGGCGGCGATGATGATTTCCGCCGGGCTCGCCGACCCGCGCATGCGGATTGAAATCGAGGTCACTGCGTTGAAACAGTCGACGGCCTGAGTCCGCGTTCGTGCTTTAGCCCCGGGTTTCAAAAATGAATCGCAGCAGGCGTGCGGCAGGGCCACGCGCCGGCTGGTCTTTCATGGCCTCGTAGAACGGACGCAACCGCGCCGCCCGCGTGGGTTCGCGCAAGCCCGCGGTGGCGCGCTCGAAATCGAGATACACCGTCTCCTCGCTGATCCCGAGGGTCTTTGCCAACACCTCGGCGCCCTGTGGGTAGCGCCCGTCGAAAGGCGCGCGAGGACTGAGATCGATGCCGAAGAAACTGCACAACACCAAGGCTTCACGCTGCCCGAGTTCGGACACCAGCTGACGCAGGGTCGCCTCAAGGGCGCTGGCCGGATCCGCCGGTGCGACGGCGGTCGGGCGACGCAGCGCTACCACGTTGTCCGTGCGTGGCGGGTGCGACGCCATCGCGCGCGTCAGCAGGGCCTCGAGCGTGGCAAGTTCCGAGGTTCTGGCAAGGGTCGCCGGCGTGTCGAGGTCGAGCCGACGTGCCAACACCCGCAGCCGCCGCGCGGTGGCCTGCGCCAGCGTGCGGGTGCGTTTCAGGCTCGCGCGATTGCGCATCAGCGCTGCGTAGAGCTGCGCGAGTTGATGTTCCGCATCGTCTTCTGCCTGCACGAGTTCACGCGCCAGCGCGAGCAGGACGTCGAGTTCCGTTTTCAGCTTCATGCCCGCGGGC
>JAGWXN010000470.1 GCA_018969885.1 Betaproteobacteria bacterium
CCCCGGCCGCGCATTGCATTGGCCGGGTTCATGCCGCGCTCGGCGTCGATGCGGCTGGCGGGTGAGCACGGCTACATTCCGCTGTCCTTTCATGTCGCGCCCGAGCATATGTCGCTCCACTGGGAGGGTATCTGCGAGGGGGCCGCACAGGCGGGGCGGACACCGGAACGCGCCCGCTGGAGGCACATTCGTGACATCTACGTCGCCGAATCGGCATCCGATGCACGACGTGCGGCTCGTGATGGTTGCATGGGGCAGTTCTGGGACCGTCATTTCATGAAAACGATAGCGCGCTCGGGGTCCCTGGATCTCTTCAAGCGGCCGGCTGCGCCAGCCGATGCGACCGGCGACGCTGCGTCCATGATCGAGCATCGGTCCTGGTATGTCGGGACGCCTGATCAGGTGGTCGACCTCATCCTTGAGCACCATGAAATTACCGGTGGTTTCGGTACCCTCCTGCAGTTGGGCTATGACTACGCCGATCCCGGGTGGCGGGAAGGCTGGATGCGCTCGATGACGCTGCTTGCCAGCGAGGTGATGCCCGCCGTCAACCGTCGCCTTGCCGCGGCTCGCTTGGCCAAGCCGGAGGTTCATTGATGCGGCAGGCGGCGTTTTCTTTCGGGCGGCGCGCATGCTGCTGATTCAGCAACTGATCAACGGGCTGATGCTAGGCGGCATTCTGGCCTTCGTTGCCGTGGCCTTCACGCTCACCATCGGCATGCTGAATTTTCTCAACTTCACCATACCGGCGCTCTTCATGGTGGCGGCGATGCTGGGTTGGGCGCTTCTCACGCCGGGTGCCCATCCGCTAGCCCTGGGCCTGCACTGGCTGCCCGCGCTCGCGGTCGGTGTCCTGGCCGCGGTACTGGCATCGCTTCTCATCGAGCGCTTTACTTACCGCTACATGAAAACCCGCTATGGCGATGCCACCGAGCACGCGTTGCCACTGGTCAGTTCGCTGGGTTTTCTCATTGTCTTCGAGCACCTTGCGATGAGCCTCTGGGGAGGCGACCCCCAACGATTCGAGCTGCCCTTTCGGAACACCGATCTGAGCATCGCCGGGTTTGTCATCGGACTGCCGCAACTCTTTGCGCTGTTCCTCGCCATTACCCTGGTGGCGGCCCTTCAGACGCTGCTCTCGCGCACCCGCATCGGGCGGGCGTTGCGCGCGATCGCAGAGAACCCGGATGCGGCTACCCTGATGGGCGTCGAGGTTCAACGCCTGGTGCCGCTGGTGTTCGTGATCACCGGCGTGTTGTCGGCACTTGCGGGCATTCTGTACGCCGTGAGCTACGGAACCGTCACACCGTTCATGGGCGACGCCATTGCGACTGATGCCATCGCGGGAATGGTGCTGGGTGGATTGGGCAATGTTTGGGGGGCGATCGCAGGCGGCCTTCTGGTGGGCCTGGTGAAGGTGCTCGCCATCAGCTTTTTCGGCGCCGAAATCGAGAAGATTCCGGTCTGGGGGCTGCTGCTTGTCATCCTGGTGTTCAGGCCGTCGGGTCTGTTTGGCGCGTCGCGAATCGGCAAAGGCAAATTCTGATGAGCGGCTATCTCGAGGGGCTGATCGCGGTCCTCTCCATCAATATCATCATCGCCTACTCGGTCTATCTGCCCGCGGCGGCGGGGCTCCTCAACCTCGGTTCCGCGGGCTTTGTACTGCTGGGCGCCTACACAGCCGGTGCGCTCACGTCGCTACACGGTCTGCCGCTTTGGGTAGCCGTGCCGTCGGGCGGTCTCCTTGCCGCGCTGATCGCGTTTGCGGTGTCGTTTCCCATTCTCCGCACCCGCGGGGTCTATATGGTGCTGGCCACGTTCGCATTCGCCGAGGTGGTGGGGGGCGTGCTGCTCAACTGGCCGGGATTGGGGGGCGCGGCGGGGCTGTCGGTCATTGCATGGCCCGGGCTGGGCGCGGTGGTGGGCGTCTCGATTGCTGTGGTGGCGGGCGCCGCATGGCTCATGTCTACCCGTTTCGGACTGTCGGTCCGCGCCATTCATGATGACGAAAGCGTTGCCCGCCTGTTCGGTGTCGATCTTCGCGCCACGCAGGTCGCGGCGTTCACGCTGGGCGGATTTGTGGGCGGGGTGGGCGGTGCGCTGCTCGTGCACCAGTTCAACTTCATTGACGTGCAGGGGACCGGCGTACTGTTCAGCATCTATGTGCTGCTCTATGTGCTGATGGGCGGCACGCAGACCGTGTGGGGGCCAGTGTCGGGTGCGCTGTTCTTTACGCTCGTACCGGAACTGCTCCGCTATCTCGCCTCGCTGGATCCTTCCCTCAAGCCGCTCGAATCGGGACGGTTCATCGTGTTTGGTGTTGCGGTGGTGCTCCTCATGATCTG
>JAGWXN010000471.1 GCA_018969885.1 Betaproteobacteria bacterium
CTTCAGGCGGCGTTCACCATTTCGCCTTCGAGATCGTGTTCGTCCGCACCTGTGATACGGACCTGCACAAAGCCGCCGATCGGCAAGGGGCCGCTCCCGCCAAACCGAACCACGCCGTCGATCTCGGGCGCGTCCATCTGCGTGCGCCCGACCGCATAGGCGCCCTCCTCTGACTCTTCGATCCCATCAACCAGCACCCGCATCGTGCGACCGACAAAGCGCTGCAGACGTTCGGAAGAGATCTCAGCCTGGACCTGCATGAACCGCTCGCGACGCGCCTCACGTACCGCCTCCGGCAGCGCCCCCGGCAGGTCATTGGCGGTGGCCCCGTCGACGGGCGAGTAAGCAAAGCAGCCGACTCGATCAAGACGCGCCTCGCGCAGGAAGTCGAGCAGCGACTCGAACTCCGCCTCGGTCTCGCCGGGAAAGCCTGCGATAAAAGTGCTCCGCACAGTGATGTCGGGAACGATCGCCCGCCAGGCCTGTATCCGCTCGATGTTGCGCTCGCCACTGGCCGGCCGCTTCATGAGCTTCAGAATGCGCGGATGAGCATGCTGGAAAGGCACGTCCAGATAAGGCAGCACCAGCCCTTCAGCCATCAATTCAACAAGCTGATCGACATGCGGATAGGGATACACATAGTGCAAGCGGACCCAGGCATCATGCTCGCGAGCAGCCATCCCCAGTTCGCGCGCGAGCTCATGAACGCGGGTACGAACCGGCCGTCCCTCAACGAACCCGGTGCGATAGCGCATATCGACTCCGTAGGCGCTGGTGTCCTGCGACACCACCAGCAGTTCGCGCACGCCCGATGCGAATAACGCCCGCGCCTCGCGCACCACGTCGCCAATCGGACGACTATCGAGATCGCCCCGCATCGAAGGGATGATGCAGAAGCTGCAGCGATGGTTACAGCCTTCGGAAATCTTCAGGTAGGCGTAATGCCTAGGGGTGAGCTTGATACCCGCCTCAGGTACGAGATCGGTAAACGGGTCATGCGGCCGGGGTAGCGCCCGATGAACATGCGCCATCACTTCTTCGGTCGCGTGAGGACCCGTTACAGCGAGCACGCTGGGATGCACTTCCTCAACAAGCGTCGACCCCGGGCTGCTGCCCGCTTTCGCGCCAAGGCAGCCGGTGACGATCACCTTGCCGTTTTCAGCCAGCGCTTCGCCAATGGCATCGAGTGACTCGCGTACTGCATCGTCGATAAAGCCGCAGGTGTTGACGACGACCAGGTCGGAACCGTCGTAGGAGCCCGATACCTCGTAACCTTCAGCGCGAAGCTGCGTGAGGATCCGTTCGGAGTCGACCAGCGCCTTGGGACAACCCAGAGAAACGAAGCCGACCTTGGGGACCGACTTTCTCTTGCGGGCCGCGCTCACTTCTGGCGCGGCGCAGCGCCGGGAAAGTTCATGTTCTGAAATACGCTCCGCGTTTGTGCCGCCATCTGATCCTGCATTTGCATGAAGAGGGTTTTGCTCTGGTCGATGTAGTTACCCATCATGGCCTGCATCATGGGCGCCTGCATCGCCATGAACTGCGCCCACACCTCGGCACTCGGCATGGTTCCCGGGTCATAAATTGACTTGGACTGCTCCTGCAATTTGTCCTGGATTTCGACAAATGACTGCATCGTCTTTTCCAGATAAGCGCCCATCATGCCCTGCATTGCATGACCGTAAAACCGAATGATCTGCGCGAGCATAGGTGATGTGAACAGCGGCGCACCGCCGGCTTCTTCCTCGAGAATGATCTGCAGCAGAATGCTGCGCGTCAGGTCTTCGGTTGTCTTGGCATCGGCCACGCGGAAGGGTTCGTTATCGAGTACCAACTGCTTGACGTCAGCCAGCGTGATGTACGCGCTGGTTCGGGTGTCGTAGAGCCGTCGGTTCGGATACTTTTTGATCAGCCGGATCGGTGCGCTCATTGGCTATCAACCCATGTGCAAGCCACCGTTGCAGGAGAACTCTGCACCGGTGGTGAAACCTGCGTCATCGGTCGTGAGCCACCCGCAGATCGATCCGATTTCCTCGGCGCGACCCAGCCGCTTGACCGGAATGGTCTGGATGATTTTTTCGCGCACGTCTTCACGAACCGCCATGACCATATCGGTGGCAATGTAGCCCGGCGCCACGGTGTTCACGGTCACCCCCTTACTTGCCACTTCCTGGGCAAGCGCCATCGAGAAGCCGTGCATGCCCGCTTTGGCCGCCGAATAGTTACTCTGGCCAAACTGGCCTTTTTCTCCGTTGACCGACGAGATGTTGATGATGCGGCCCCAGCCCTTGTCGAGCATGCCATCGATCACCTGCTTCGTGACATTGAAGAGCGAATTGAG
>JAGWXN010000472.1 GCA_018969885.1 Betaproteobacteria bacterium
CTTCTGGTTACGTTCACGCGGGTTGAGGATCTCGATCCGTTCGATCGGGATGTGGCGGACCTCGTCGCCCTCGCGCAGCGGCTGCGTCATGCCGCCCTCCGGATGCTGGCCCGTTCCGACATGCAGTAGAGCATGGAGAGGTCGTCGAAGCGGTAGCCATCCAGGATGGCCGGGTTCACCTCGGAGAGGGTGAGCCGGCCAGGGCCAAGGTCGATCCATGGCAACAGGTAGTAGTCGAGCGGGGCATCGTTGTTCTGGTTGAGGCGGACCGCCACCGTCACGTCGGGACGCAGGCTGGTGTCGAGCCTCAGCGTCCATCGCCGTTGCCCGGCGGCTGTGCTGCGGCAGCGCGCCAGTACGATCGACACCGAGAACTCATCGTTGATGCGCAGCAGGTCACTGGCACCGTCGCGTTGGATCTCAGCACCCAGGGCGACGATCTCCGCCTCGGTTCGCTGCACCAGGTCCGGATGCAGGCGCCGCAGCAACCGGTTGATCTCCAGATAGGCATAGTCCCGATCCGGCGTGAAGCCGACCAGTGTGTAGGCCCGGATCAGGCCGCCGAAGCGGTGGCTATAGACGCTCGATGACGCCATCCCCTCGGTCTCGTCGATCAGGATACCGGACAGGTAGCCACGCTGCTCGTAAAGTGCCTTGAGCCGGGCAATCAGGTCCTGGTCGGTATGGCGACGCGCTCGGGCGCGGATGATACCCTGGGCGGTATAGAACATCTCCTGCGGCACGATCGCCTCGAAGGCGTCTGCCTTGCGCACCCAGCGATCGGGCGTGTTCACCACCCGCTGCTGCTTCAGCTTGAAGGAGACGCGGTTGTAGACATTGGCGCCGATGTATTTCTCGTTGGTGAGCACCTCGTGCACGGTGCCGCGGGTCCACAGCCGCCCAAGATCAGTGTGCATCCCGGCCGCATTCAGGCGGCTGGCGATCCCGGCCTCGTTCAGCCCCTCCTCGACGAACCAGCGATACATGGCACGCACGGTCTGGACCTCGTCGTCGGGGCCCCGCTGCAGCACCACGCGATCGGTCTGCAGGCTCTTGTGCTCGCCGCGCTTCAGCTCGCCTTTGATCGCGCCGAACTGATCGAGCAGCACGCGGCGCAAGCCGAAGCCCGCCATTCCCCCCTGGCGGAACCCCATTTCGATCAGGCGGCACTGGCCGGCGAAGACCTTGGCGGAGAGTTCGCGGCTGTATTCGCCGGCCATGGCGCGCTTGACGCCCTTGACGATCGTGGCGACGGGCGAGCCGTCATTGTCGAACTGCTCGGCACAGTAGATGACCTTGATGCCGGCCTGCTTGCATATGAATTCGTAATGAGCACTTTCGTCGGCATCCTGGAACCGGCCCCAGCGGCTGACGTCGTAGACCAGGATAAGCTCGAAGTTAGTGTTTCCGGCGCGCACGTCAGCGAGCAGGCGTTGGAGTCCCTCGCGGCCACCGATATTAAGACCGCTTTTGCCCTCGTCGGCGTAGGTTCGGACGATCTCGATGTCATGCCGGGAGGCATATTCGAGAATCTTATCGCTCTGGTTTTCGGTGGAATACTGCTGGTGCTCTGTCGACATTCGAACGTACTGAGCAGCGCGACGTGACAATGGTAATCTTGATGATGAAATTTGCATCGCTCGGTCACACCCTATTGCAAGGACAATTCACGAATAGGGCCGGTCTCTTGGAAAGGCAAGTCTCTAAGGAATATTGGTAGTTTTATGATTATAAAATTGAAAACATAACGCCAAATCTTGGATGCGCCGATGGGTACGATCAATGTGTGCGTTATCGGCAGACACCAGCGTGATTTCAGAGTGGCATGAAAGGTCGCGGTGTCATCGCAGCGCAACCGCATAGATCCAGGGGCGCCCGCCAGCGGACCAGAGACCTCGATTGGGTCGCTGATCAAATTGGGCTATTGCAGTTCGTGGACGAGCCCCCTATCTTAAATCTGACTAGTATGGTTAGGGCTTATTAAATGGCACGTGCAGGCCGCTCAACCATGGATCCCCTCTCGAAGCCCCCCGGCACCCAGCTATGGCGGCTGGAGCAAGCGAAGGCGCGATTCAGTGAGGTCGTTCGTTTGGCGCGTGAGACGGGGCCGCAACACGTGACCGTACACGGCCGGCATGCAGTCGTCGTGGTATCGGCCGAAGACTACGCACGGTTGTCCCCATCTGCTGCAGCACCGACCCTCGCTGCCCTCTTCGGAGCGGGGCCATTCGCGCGCCTTGAAGACTTCGACAAGGGCTTGGTCAGAGAGAAGTCCCCGGTGCGCGATGCCGTCAAGTTCTGAGCGCCCGCGTCGTCGGCCATCCACTGG
>JAGWXN010000473.1 GCA_018969885.1 Betaproteobacteria bacterium
TTCTCGGTCCGCGCAAACACGCCAATCAGCTCAGACACCACCTCGGGATAGTCGCCGAGCGCGGCCGTTCCGGGAATGATCGCCTCGCCGGCAACTCCCTCTTTGCTGAAAACTTGCGAGTGCGCCCCGTAGCGCTCTCCGGGAACCCAACCTTCTGCCTGAGCATACGCGCGCAAGGCCTGAGGGGAGACTGCCCGTAGGACGGTAGGATCGACGATGCGAGCCTTCATGTGATGCTTCCTGTGCGGGACTGCTCCATCAATCGGACGAGAGCGGGGACGTCGAGTATATTGGTAGCGGGTATTTGCACGGTGACGGATGTTTCATTCGTCGTTTCTGGCATCCCAAACAAGGATACCCAATAGGCGGCTCGGCGCAGCACCAGCTGCTTGACGTTCACGGCAAGCCACTGATCGCGCTTCTTGGGCAGATCCAGGACGACGAGAAGGCGAGGTGTCTGCGTTGGAATTCGAAGGTCGTTGTAGTTCTTCAATTTCAAAGGGTAGGCGAAGTTTCCATTCACGGCCGACAGCCGGATCGAGGCTTTGAGCTGCAGGTCGAGCTTGGGGCGCATGCTGCCGCCGGCCTCGACCAGCACGTCGCAGCTGTCCCGGTCGAAGTCGGCCGTTCCTCGGCATGTATAGCCGGCCTCGGCAGCGATGGCCTGTACATAGGCGATCGACAAGGCCGACTTGATATCGTTCTCACTGAGGAGAACGTCGGCCGGCACAGTCGCCTGGGCTTTGGGTTTCGGGCTTTTCATCCGTCCGAGTCGCCATGGTTTGCTGGTTAGACGAGCAATCGGAACGGACTGAGGCCCTCCCAACCACAGCACGCAAAGTCAGTATGTGAATCCTACCTTGGGTGAGTGATTTGCTCAAGTTGCTGGTTTGGGTGACCTGGCTCACTTGGTCTCCTGGAGGCCGATTGCCTCGGCAATCGTCGCGCCGATGGTGGCGTTGAGCTCATCGACCGGATCATCGGCAAGGTGCGCGTAGCGGGCGGTGGTGTTCTGGTGGTTGTGGCCGAGCAGGCGACCGATCATCGGCAGCGAGCCCTTCGCGGCTGCGCCGACCGAGGCATAGGAATGGCGCAGATCGTGGATGCGCACGTCGTCGAGCCCTGCGAGCTTGCGAATGCGGCGCCACGGCTTTTGCAGATTGACGAGATGAGCCGCCTCGCGCCGTCCGACGATGACGTGCGGGTTGCCGTCGACCCTCGGCAAGGCCCTCAAGATGTCGACCGCCTGGGCGTTGAGGCGGATGGTCTTCTGCCCGGTCTTTGAATCCGGCAGGATGAGGAGACCGCGCTCAAGGTCGACGGACTGCCACAAGAGCCCACGGATTTCACCGACGCGGGCACCGGTCAGCATCAGGAGCCGCAGCGCGGCGACGATGTAGAAATTCTCGGTGTTGATCTTCTCCGTGGCGGCAAGCACCTCGCCGAGCCGCTTGTACTCCTCGCGCGCCAGATAGCGCTGGCGCTTGTTCTCGCGGAATTTCTTGACCTTGAAGCACGGGTTCGACTGAGCCGGCCGCAAGGCATGCTCCTCGGCCCAGCTCATGATCTTGGAGAGCACCGACACGGCATAGTTGGCGAGCGGCGGCTTCTTGGCCATTGCCGCATGCAGCTTCAAGACGTCGGGCCGGGCGATCCGCTCGATCAGGCGGTCGCCGAGCTCCGGCACGATGTAGCGGTCGATCAGGTACTTGTATTTGACGAAGGAGCCGGGCTTGAGGCGCGTGCCGTGCTCATCGAGGAAGCGCTGAGCGGCCTCGGCCAAGGTTGGCTTGTCGGTGAGATCCTGGCGCCGCAAGTGCGGCTCCTGCCCTCCGGCGATCTGGCCGAGCAGCCGGTAGGCCTCCTTGCGCGCACTCTCTGGCGTCCAGGGTGCGCCGTGTCGTCCGATCGTCATCCAGCGCACGCGCGCGCCGATGCGCTTTTGCAGGAAGTAGGTCGGCGGCCCTTTCTGGCGGCGGACGCCGAAGCCGGTGAGGTCGGTGTCGCGGATCATCTCGTCGGGGCCGAGCCGATCGACTGCGGCCTTGGTGACGCGGGCGTTCTGGATGCTGGGCATGGCTGCGCTCTCTCCCCGAATCGGCGAACCGTGCAGTGTCGACTGCATAACATTGCAAGGGTCTGCCCAGCAAACTCTAGCAAACAGGATTCTGAGAAAAAGAGCGGAATCAGATCTGGCCACTGACGGATCAAATCATTGATTTTTCGTATTAAAGATGGGTGGAGCGAAATGGTGTCGGAAGCCGTTCAGTAAATCGCACTGCAGAGGTCAGGGGTTCGATTCCCCTCGGCTCCACCAATGAAATC
>JAGWXN010000474.1 GCA_018969885.1 Betaproteobacteria bacterium
TGAGCAGCATGCCTTTATCGATGCGCAGTCGCCAAACAACACAACCCCACTCATGATGGCCGCCCGCATGCGCGCGCTGCCGGTCGTTCAGTACCTCATCGACCAGGGTGCCGATCCGTCCCTTCGCAATCAGGCGGGACTCGATGCCGCAGCCTATCTCGAGCGGAATGGCGAGCGACAGTGGGCCATCTGGATGAATGAGCGCGCCCAGCGCTACGTCGCCCGGTACGGTACGGTTGAGCAACCGCGCTGGACGTCGACCGAAAATAGCGACAGCGGGGGCCCGGGAGGAAGCGCGCAGACCGATCTAGCGCCCGTGCAAATGAATCGCGAGGTGAGCGTGGCGCCCGAGTCGCGTCCGCCAAGTACCGGCGGTCCAATCGGTAGCGCCGTCAGTGCGCCCGGCCAGGCGGGAGGCGCAGCCCGTCCGGCTGCTGCGTCGCAGGCGCCGGCACAGCAGGTCCCGGGCACCGCATCAAGCGGCGCGAAGCCAGCAACCGCTGCTACGCCGAAGCCAGCCGCTCAAGGCGCATCCGCGTCGGCTGCGCCATCGCCGACGCCTCAGTCCGCCGTCCCGAAGCCAGGAGCGTCGCCCGTTTTGCCGGCGCCTACCCCGGCAAGCCCGGTGGCACCCGCGGCGAGAGCGCCCGCAGCCTCGCCCGCGCCGGCTGCGCCCGCGCCGTCTGCAATCACCAAGCCGGTTGCGCCCGTGCCACCCGCTGCCTCGAAGCCGGTTGCGCCCACGGCACCCGCACCAACGGCGGGGGCGGGCGGAGCCACCGCCTCGCAGCAGCCCAAGGATAGCGAGCCCTTGTTTTTCTCACGGACGCTCAGCATCCCTGCCGACCCGCCGAGTGCCCCGCCCAATCGCTAGCGGGCGTGGCGAAGCCGTAGCGCCTTACTGGGCGCTCTGTCCAAGCGTTAAAACTGGGTTCTGCGCCCTCAAAGGATGACAGCGTGCCTGACGCGAGCCCAATCCCAGTGATCGAGCTTCAGGGGCTCTCCCGCACCTACAAAACCGGCGCGGGCGATGTTCTCGCGCTCAGACCCATTGATCTGCGCATCGTGGCCGGTGAATTCGTGGCGATCATGGGTCCGTCTGGATCCGGAAAATCCACCTTCATGAATCTGGTTGGGTGTCTGGATTCACCCAGCGCCGGCAGCTATCGCCTTTCAGGTCAGCCGGTTCATCAGTTGTCCGGGAATGCATTGGCTGCCTTGAGAAACCGGCGAATTGGTTTTGTATTTCAGCAGTTCAATTTACTGGGCCGGGCCAGCGCGCTGGATAACGTTGCCATGCCGCTGGTCTACGCCGGCGTAGGCAGACGCGAACGACAGGAGCGCGCGAGGCGCGCATTGGATGGTGTGGGTCTTAGCGATCGTTGGCACCACACGCCGGCCCAGCTATCGGGTGGACAGCAGCAGCGCGTCGCGATCGCGCGGGCCTTGATCAACGATCCGCAGATCATTCTTGCTGACGAACCCACGGGCGCGCTGGATTCGCGAACCTCGCTTGAGGTCATGGCCTTACTGCAAGGACTCAATCGTCGCGGCCAGACAGTGCTGTTTGTGACCCATGAAGCCGACGTCGCAGCATTTGCCAAACGGGTTATTACGTTCCGAGACGGTCAAGTGCAGGATGACCGTCCGGGTCGGAATCTGGATGCTTCGACGGCTCTATCGGATTTCGCATAATTTGTATTATGTAAAATTAGATATTCAGTGCGGTGGGCGAAAATCCTCCGCCCTCAGGCGCTGGACCTCGAATACCACGCGACGCCCTGCTCGTCGTCATCTACATGCGCGCGTCCCGCGCGCAGCAGCCGGTTCAGATGCGCAAGGCTTTCACCGGTTGCCATGGATACCAACTGCGCGTCATCGCCATTGATCGTACGGGCGAACAACGCAGGAAAAACATCGACGGCACGCGAGCGCCGGGAAAGCGCCTGCTCGAGTTGATCAAGCGACTCGATATGCATGCGTTCCAGATGGTTGAGCCGATCGTGCAGCCCTCTGAAAGGCTCGTTGTGCGCGGGTAGCACCAGCACATCGGCCGAAATCCGCTTTCGAAGGCGATCGATCGAGGCCAGCCAGTCTCCCAAGGGATCAGCGTCGGGCTCGGTGGGAAACACTGACACGTTTGATGAGATTCGAGGCAAAACCTGATCGCCAGAGATCAACAGTCCAGATGCATGGCAGACCAGGCAGGCGTGCTCGGGCGAATGCCCATTACCTATCACGACTTCCCATTGACGCTCGCCAATGGTGAGCACTTCGCCATCGTGCAGTCGGCGAAAGTTGTCAGGAAGCGCATAGACCGACTT
>JAGWXN010000051.1 GCA_018969885.1 Betaproteobacteria bacterium
GTTTCAGTTGCGGCGCCTTCGGCGGTATCGGTACCGTCGCCCGCACCCTCACCAGTCTCGGTCTCTGCCTCGGTCGAACTACCAAAGCCATCGAGCCCGAAGGGCAGCTCGAATCCGGCAGTGAGCGCCTCGAGATCCACCAGCAGCGGATCGAGATCGGGGTTGACGAAACTCTCGAAGAGTTCAGGCGTGTCGATCGTGATGTCATCAAAGATCAGTTCGACCTGACGGCCCAGCAGCGTGAAACTGACCGAGGGAGCGGCGATGATGAATTGCGACGGCAGAATCTGCAGTGTCTCAAGGCTGGGGCCGTCTTCTTCCGCATCCTCGCCTTCTTCTTCGCTGAAGAGATCGCAGGGACATTCGCCCGCGTGATCGACCGGGCGGAAATAGACCTCGGGCTCGAACACCGGCATCTCGGGAATGAACTCGCCCTCGAGCACCAGCGCCTTGAGGTCGATCAGCTCGGTGAGCGTGGTGTTCAGCCAACCGGCGCGCAGCGCCAGGCCCCATTCATACTCCTGTCCCCCGTGCTCCACCACGCCCATCGGCATGTCGAACTCGAAAAGCGGCAGCCGCGGATCGGGCAGGATCAGATCGATGTTCAGTTCGGGCGCGGCAAACAGCATGTCGCCTAACGGAATCGACGGCACCTCGAAATGCACGCCGAGTTCACGTTCAGCCACTTTCCAGTCGGTGGCGTCGTCCTCCTCGATTCCCTTCAGGAACTCAACCACCCGCAGGTCTTTCCAGCCCGCTCCCACCTTGAAACCGACGTCGTAGTTTTTGCCGCCGATTGGGATGGAAAAGAGCGATACCTCGCGCTCGAGGTAAGGCATCTCGGTATCGAGCAGCGCATTGAGCTGCTTGATCTGATCGAGCATGCCCGGCAGCGGAATCAGCTCGTACCAGTAGCCCGTGTTGGTGTAGTCGGTCTCGGCCAGATCGATTTCATCGTCGGGCCCCATGTAGCGGTAGATGCGGCCGGGTTCGCCGCCGGCTTCATGGTCATCATCCAACAGCACCTGCTCGCCAAAGGCGATTTCGGTGAGGCCGTTGCCGCTTTTGTGATCGACCCGGAAATATTCGCCGTCGCTTTCCTCATCGGGTGTGGTGGCGGTGGCGATGACGGTGATGTCAGCGGTAATCGAGGGGGCATCGCTTGCCTCGATCGATAGTTCGCCCCCCACCACCACGCTTCGCGAATCAAGCGCCTGCCAGCGGTCGGTGTCGGAGTAGTCTTCTTCAGCGAGATCGACTTCGCCTGCCTCACCCAGATAGCGGTAAACCTTGCCGGCATCTCCGCCATCGAGATGTCCGCTGGAAACCACCACCTGCGTGCCGGGCTCGATATCTTGCGTGGCCTCGCGGCTTTCATGGTCGATACGGAAAAACGCGCGGTCGCTTGGCGTGGCCACCTGGCGAACATAAGCGTCGGCCTTGGTGCTCACCGCATTCGAAGCGAGCACCACGCTCGCCGCCGACCCCGAACCCTCGGAAACCGCCTCGTTACTGATGGTGGCTTCCAGCGTGGCGGTCATGGTGCCGCTCACCGACATGTCACCGCCGATGTCGAGCACCACCTGGTCGATGGCCGCCAGCACTTCGGCCGGGTTTTCATCACCGATGCTGGTGCCAAGCAGTGCATCGATGGTCTGGGTGAAAAGGTCCTGAGCTTCCCAGCCGATGGTGTTGTAGGCGAGCGTGACGCCGACCGCGGTGCCGCCTGAGGTGATGCTTGCCTCGTTCTCGGCCGAAATGCCAGACTCGTTTTCAGCCTCGACCGTGAGGTCACCGCCCGCAATCACCTCGCTGCGCGTGATGGTGGCGCGCGCACTGCTCAGGACCAGGTTGGTGGCGATCGCGCCATTGACCGCAATCGGAATCGTGGCAGCCGGCCCGCCTTCGTCGGTCACGCCGGTGCCGGCATCGCCAGCCGCGGCTGAATCGGTCGCGCTGCTGCTTGTGCCGGATCCGCTTGTGCCGGACCCGCTCGCGGCTGTGCCCGCGCCTCCTCCCGAGGCACCGCCGCCCGCCTCGCCGCCTGCTGCGGTGTCTTCACCCGCTCCGGCTAGCTCTGCCACCGGATCCTCAGCCTCTTCCGCCTCTTCCTCGGAGAGCGTCTCGCAGGTGCCGGACAAGGCCGAATTGATCTGCGCGAGCTCGAGCGCAAACACCGATACATCACCGCCCGCATCGATATTCATGCGGTCGATACCCGCGTCGACATCGCCACGCACATCGTTTCGTGCAGCGACCCCGCCCAGCGCGGCGCCGCCGCCGCTGGTGGCCTCCAGGCTCACCTCGGCGTCGATCACCGCTGAATCGTTGGCGGCGACCTCGATCGAGCCGCCAATCAGCGCGCTCACCCGATCGGAGATTGCGCGAGCGCTGCTGTCGGCCTCGCCCGGGCCGGTGAGAATCGGGCTCACCCAGGCAAGCGTTCGGGTGCTGACCTTGTTGCTGGCCAGCACGAAGCTCGCCGCTGCCCCGTCGGCATTGGCCGCGGCTTCGTTACTGATGGTGGCCGTGATGTGCGCGCCCTGATCAGCGCCAGGCTCTTCGTCGAGCGCACCCGCCTGAACCTTCACATCGCCTGCAACTGCAAACCCGGTGTTGACGACACGCGCGCTGATGAGCGCCGGCTGCTCATCGCCGATGCTGGTGCCGAGCAGCGCATCGAGGCTGTTGAAAAGCACGTTCTGCGCTTCCCAGCCGATGGTGTTGAAAGCCAGCGTGACACCGACCGCAGTGCCATCCGAGCTCATTGCCGCGAAGTTGTTCGCCTCGATGGTGGAGACATTGTCAGCACCGACGGTGAGGTCGCCCTCAACCAGCAGGTCGCTATTGGAGATGACCGCATTCGCGCGACTCAACACCATGTTGGTGGAGATCAGCGCGTTCACCGCAAGGCTGGGCGGCGCAGGCGGTTCGGGTGCCAGATCGGTGGGGCTGTCGCCACCGGCGGTGGTGTCGGCGCCGGCATCGGTACCCGTGTCAGCGGCTGCATCACTTGCGCCCGTATCGGCCGTGGCACCATCGGTGGCGGCGCCTGCGTCACCTTCAGCAGGGACTTCCTCAGGCTCAGTCGCCTCCTCGGCGGGCGCCTCTTCCTCCGCGGCTGCGCTATGGGTTTCACCGCTCAGGCAGGCCTCGATCGATGCGCCTTCAAGCGCCATCACCGTGAGCTCGCCGCCCGAGATGGCGTCGACCCGATCAAGCTCGGCGTCGGCGCTGCTCCGAAGATCGTTACGCGCGACCAGCCCGCCGACCGCCACCGCGCCACCGCTCTCGGTGACCATGCAGACCTGCGCCTGGATCGACGCGGTGTCAGCCGCGCTCACCTCGATGCCTTCGCCCGCGACCAACTGTACGCGCGGCGATGCTGCGTTCTCGGGGCTGATCCGCGTCGCCGCGCGCGAAGCAATCATGTTGCTCGCCAGCACGAATCCAGCAGCGGTGCTCGCGCCGCTCGAAGCGGTGGTGCGTTCGATATTGGCGGCAACGCTCTCTTCGGTTTCGGCCGAAATGCTGATTGCGCCCTCGGCCGACAGGTCGGCGCTGCGAATCGTGGTGACGACCCCGGCCGGCTGCTCATCGCCGATGTCGGTGCCGAGCAGGGCATCGACGGTGGCAAACAGAACGTTCTGCGCTTCCCAGCCGATGGTGTTGAAGGCGAGTGTCACGCCAATCGCGGTGCCGCCGGCCTCGGCGGCAGCCGCGTTTTCGGCCTCGATCGACGAGGCGTTGCTACCGGCCACCTCGAGGTCGCCGGCTGCGGTGATCGTTGAATCCAGTATGGAGGTGTTGACCTCGGCGAGCACCAGATTGGTTGCGATGATGCCGTTGAAGGCAAAGCTCGCGTCTTCCTTCTCCTCGACGCCGGTGGTGCCGCCGCCCGCGGGCGCCTCATCCTCTGCAGCACTTCCGTCGCCAGCCGCGTCCCCACCCTCGCCGGCCGTTCCGCCGTCAGCGGCCGCTTCCTCATCGGCGGCACCGCCCTCTTCCGCCTCTTCCTCTTCCTGCTCTTCCAGCGGCTGATCAGTGATCAGGGCCGTCAGCGTGGCCGAGCCGTCACCCGTGATCGACACATCGCCGTCGATCTCAAGGTTCGCCTGCTCAACCAGGGTCGTGACGGCACTACGCAGATCATTGCGTGCAACCAGGCCCCCAAGTGAGGCGCCTCCGGCGGCTTCGGCCGACAGACTCACTCGCGAGGCGACGCCCGCGGTATCGCTCGCCTCGACCGTGAGGCTGCCCGCGGTGTGCGGGTCAACGCCTGGCAAGTCGGTGAGAAGCGCTGAGGCCCGCGAACTCAGCATGTTGCTCGCGAGCACAAAGCTCGCCGAGGCCCCGCCTTCGGAAGCCACCGAGTTTTCGATGTCGGCCGTGATCTGCGGCTCGGACACCGCACTTAGCGTGAGGTCTTCGCCGACCTCGATCACGGTGCGGGCGATTTCAGCGCGAACCTCAGCGGGTGCCTCATCGCCAATGCTGGTGCCAAGCAGTGCATCGATCGCGGCAAACAGGATGTTCTGTGATTCCCAACCGATGGTGTTGAAGGCGAGCGTGACACCGGCAGCCACTCCGCCGGTGCTCTCGGTGGTGGCAGCGTTGCTCGCTTCTATCGTTGAGACGTTTTCGGCTTCGACGCCCAGGCTGCCGAGGATCGTGACCTCGCTGTCCAAAAGCTCGGCGGTGGCCGTGTTCAGCACCAGGTTGGTGGCAATCAGCGCGTTGACCGATAGCGCACCCCCGCCTGCTGCCCCGCCGCTCGTCGTGTCCTCACCGCTTCCGGCATCGGTGCCGGTGTCTGTACCCGTGTCAGCGCCGGTGCCGGTGTCCGTTGCCGTTCCGCTGTCGGCAGCCGGGTCATCGGCTGCGGCCTCCCCTTCTGCACCTTCTTCTTCGAATTCTGATTCGCTGCCGGCGCTCACTTCGCCACTGAGCGATGCGGTGATCGACGCATCCGAGGTGCCGCCAATCGTGACATCCACCCCGGCATCGAGCGCCGCATCGGTGACCGAGGCAAGCACCCCTGCCCGCATGTCATTACGCACGACGATGCCGCCCACCGCCATCGCGGCGCCGCCGCCGGAGGACGCCGCTGCCGTCATGGTGACGTCGGCTTCGATTGCGGATTCATCTTCGGCCTCGACGGAGATTGAACCCCCCGCTTCGATCGCGACGAGGCCCGCGTCGTCGTCGTTGTGCCCTCGGATCAGCGCGCGCGTTTCGGCCCGTACCCGGTTGCTTGCAAGAATGCCCGAGGCACCGACCGATGACGCGGCCGCGGCACCCGCATTGGCTTCGGATTCGTTGCTGACTTCCGCGGTGAGCGCGATCGCGTCGACCGCGCGCACGCTGATGTCGCCGCCCGCTGACAGATCGGTACCCATCACGAGCGCGGTGGTCTCGAGCGGGAGTTCATCAGTGAGGAGATCGGTGCCGAGCAGCGCGTTGATTCCAGCCAGCGCAATGTTGCCCATGTCCCAGCCGACCGCATTAAACGCAAGCGAAATTCCGCCCGCTGCGCCCGGCGCATTGGTGACCGTGCTGCCCGCCGAGGTTGAGCTTTCGATTTCGGTTGCGTTCAGTGCCTCGACAACGATGTTGCCCTCGTCGCCCGCACTGATTGTGCTCGATTCGACAATCGCTTCAACGGCACCTGTGAGCTGAGTCCAAGCGATCGTGCCGCCCAAGGACAATGAAAATGTTTCAGAGGCCTCTTCCTCGTCACCCACCACAGCCAGGGACTCGGTCACGGCGCTCATCGAGCCTTCGCTCGAGGCGATCACGGCGAAGTCGCCCGCCTCCACCTCGGCATCGGACACCTGCGCAAGCACACCGCGATCAACGGTGGCGCTCGCCACCGCCACGCCAATCTGAATGCTTTTGACCAGCGGCAACTCAGCTGAGAAGCCCGCGCTTTCGGCCGAATACACCGAATCGTCACGCGCGACCATCGCCACCGCGCCCGGCGCGGTGATGGTGACCTCCGAAAGCCTCACCTCGGTCGTGCCCTCGGCGTTGAGCTTGGCGACCTTGCCGCGTGAACTTGCCGAACTGCTGGTGAGCGCATAGATGCCGAGCGCCGACGCATCGATATCAGCGCCCGCCACCATGGCAAGCACGTTATCAATGATGTCGATCGTCTGAACACCGACCAGGTTCGACTCGACCGAACCATTGATGCCGGCAGTGGGCTCCTCTTCGCTGTCATCGCCCGGCGCATCGAGCGAGGCCGCCGAGACCTGCACCGAGGGCGCGTTGCCGTCTTTGGGCGGCGCAAGCGACACCTCGAACCCACCGTCCCCGAGACTCGCCTGGGTGTTGCGGACGATTTCGATGCGGCTGATGCCCAGATCAAAACCGCCGGTGAAGGCACTGACCAGGCTGCCTGCGGTATCAAGGATCGCTGCGTAGCGGCTGCGATCAACCGCCTCGATCAGAACATCGATGCCCTCGCTGTCGTCTTCGGCGTCGACGATGAGCCGCGCACCGCCCGCCACAACCGCCGAGGTGGTCTGGATGGATGTGATGTCGACCGTGCCAAAGCCACCCTCACCCTCAACGGTGAACAGGTTTTCGGTGATAGCGACCACCTCGAGCGAGCGCGCCTCGATCAGCGCACTGCCGCCGACGCGCGCGATCGCGCTGGTGCTCGCCTCGATATCGAGGTTGGCGATGACCCCGGTGGACTCCAGGCCCACCTGGGCGCCTACCACCGACTCGAGCATCACCGCGCCGCCCGAGCGCACCGTGCCATCGATGATGACCGAGGTGTTGAGCGCTACCGTGTCGTCTTCGAGCTCGTCGGCCTCGAGAAGTTGCTGGGCCTTGAGCAGCACATTGCCGCCGACCTGCAGCGTCTTGCCCGCGGGCAGCAGAATCGACTCACTTTCCACGAGCAGCGCTGCGGTGTCGAGCGAGAGGCTGTCGAAGGTGACCTTGTCGACCCCATCCAGACCGCGAATGCCGAGTGCGCCGGTGGGCTTCGCGAAGATCAGCTCATAAAGTTCGCTGCTCCCGGAGAGTTTGAGGCGACCATCGGGCTGCTGGCTGAGGAGCACCTCGTCATCGCCCGCTCCCAGGTCGATCAGAAGATTGGTGGGGGCGCTGTTGAGTTCGAGCACTTTCCCGCCGCCGCTTTGCAGCTGGTTGCTCTGGGTGGCGCCTCGGGTGAGGTCAACGCGGATTGCGCCCTGTGAGATGTCGGCAATGGTCGGGAGATCGGAGGTGCGATCACCCACCTCGATCACGACGTTGGCGGCGGCGAGCGGCTCCTCGGCCTCGGGCCGCGACTGCTGAATCATCGGCTCGGCCGATAGCAGCACGCGGTCTTCCAGCCGCTCGACGTGTGCGCGACTGCGCGCCCAGGCCAATCGACGCCCTTTAGGCGACCAGCGTTTAAATCTTCTGCCAGAACTCAAAGGACTCTCCCCTTAGGGACGTTCAAACCCACTGCGCTACCGGGAAATCGTGAGCAGACGCTGTCAACGGGAACTGATTGCTTTGGGACATCTCGGACGAACACAAAAGCGGCATGGGCCGATGGGCCGATGCCGAACGAGCGTGTTGCGCCAACTTCAATGCGCGTCCTGCGCTTTCAACCCCCAGTTTCTGCTAACTCTCCCCGCTAAATCACTGAAAAGATTGCCGCTTTCAATTGTGGCGATTTTCGAAGAATTCGTCAGCCCTCCAATTTCGACAGATTCCGACCAATTCGCACCGGGGTTGGTGGCCAGGGCGACTGCGCTTAGACTCGGGCGCCGTGCGAAATCGGATCATTCATTGGCTGACGGGCTGGTTGGGGCTGCTGCTCGCGGCAGGATCGCTCGCGACCGGCACGGCAGCGGCCGCGCCCATCCCCCGCTTGCTGGCCCAGCCCAGCGAAGACCTGGCAGGCGCGGTCTGGCTGCTCGAAGACCCTGCCGGCACGCTCTCGATCGATCAGGTACGTAGCCCCGCACTCCAGGCCCGATTCACGCCCTGGGATCCCGCGCGGGGTGATGTCAACCTCGGTTTCAGCGCGTCCACCTGGTGGCTGAGGGTGCGACTGCAGCGAAATCCGGAGGCGCCCGCCGCCTGGATCCTGGACGTCCCCTATGCCTACAACAAATTCATCGATTTCTATGCGCCCGGGCTCCCAGTGGTGGTCACCGGTCATGCCCGTCCGCCTGAGAACCGACCGCTTCTCGGCCCGCACTTTGCATTTCCAGTTCGCATCGAGAGCGACGCGCAGGACTTCTACTTCCGAGTGGCATCCCATTACACGGTGAGCTTCCCGCTGGTCGCCTGGCAGATCCGGGAGTATTCCCGCCACACGCTTTTCGAGCGACTGCTACAGGCCCTCTACCACGGCGCACTGGCGGCGATGGTGGTCTATACGTTCTTTATCTGGCTGTCTTCCCGCGATACGCGCTTTGGCCTCTATGCCGCCTACGGCTCGGCACTCAGCCTCGGCATCCTTGCAGGCAACGGATGGGGCGGAATCCTCCTGTGGCCGCAATGGCAGGCGTTTGATGAGGTGTCCTCGGGTGTCTTTCTGTCGCTGACGGTGGCTGCCCTCCTGCTTCTCGCCCGGAGCGTCCTGAATTCCCGAAGCGCCGCACCGGCCTGGCTGGACCGCCTCGCGCAGGGGGGCGCTCTGCTGGGCGCGATTCACGCCGGGATCATGCTTGCCAGCACCGGGCACAGCGCCCTGGCCACCTGGCTGTTTCAGGGTCTGATTGCGCTTGGACTGGCGGCGATCGTGCTGATCGGCGCGCTCGCCTGGGGTGTGCGCCATACCGCCACCCCTGGGAAGCGATATTTTCTGCTGAGCTGGGGGGTGCTGTCGGTTGGCATCGCTGCGGGTGCCCTGCGCATGCTCGGATGGCTCCCCACCAATACGCTGACCGCCTACGCGGTACAGATTTCCACAGCGATCGAGATGCTGCTCCTCTCGTTCATGCTGGCGAGCATTGTGCGAGAGGAGCGACAGCTGGGCCTTTCGGCGCAGGCGCGCATGATTGATGTCCTCCAGGCCCAGGAAAGCCGGCTCGAGCGGGCAGTCGAGGAGCGCACACGCGCGCTCGCCGACAGCGTTCAGAGCGAGCGCCGGACCTTGTCGGAATATCTGCGCTTTGCGGCGCTGGTTTCGCATGAATTCAGAAACGGGATGAACGTCATTTCCGCGCAGGCGGACCTGCTCGGCAAGCAGGCATCGGACGCCACGGTGCAGACACGTACCCAGGTCATTGGCCAGCAGGTGGCGCGTCTTGCCAAACTCACCGACACCTGGCTGAAATCGGACCAGATCCTCAATTCGTCCAGCCCGCCATCCATCGAGGCGATCGACTGCCGAGCCTGGCTTGCGCAGGCGATTGCGACGCAGCCGGATGGCTATGACGGGCATCGGATCAGCTGGGAGGTTGCTCACGATGCGGCGACCCTATGGGCCGACCGGGATCTGCTCGAGATCGTACTCACGAATCTGCTCAGCAACGCCTGCCGATATTCGCCGGCCCAATCACCCATCGTCATCCGAATCCACTCGCAGCGCAATGAGTCTGGCGCCACCCTCACCGGACTTTCGGTACAGGATCGCGGCGAGGGCATCGAGCCGCTCCTGCATGAGCGGATCTTCGATCGCTATTTCCGGGTGCGGCCCGAGGGCGGGGTGAGCGGCATCGGTTTGGGCCTGAATTTCGTGCGTCACATCGCCGAGCAGCATCACGGGCATGTCGAGCTTAAAAGCGAGCCCGGCCGTGGCAGTACATTCACGGTCTGGTTCCCCGATCGAATTCCGCCGGGGCGCGCATGAGCTCACCGCTCGCTCCCCAGGCAGACCTCACGCAGGCCAAACGCGCCAGCGTGCTGGTAATCGAAGATGAGCCCGATCTGCGGGAGGCCATCGTGGCTTATCTGTCGCTTGAGGCGATCGATGCCACGGGCGTCGGCACGCTGGCCGAAGCGGACGCCTGGCGGGCAGACCATGACTTCGACATCGTGGTCCTCGATCTCGGCCTGCCCGACGGCGACGGCGTGCGCTGGCTTGAAGCGTCGCCCCCGCTCGGTCTACGTGGCGTGATCATGCTCACGGCCCGCGGCGCACCCGCCCAGCGCGTGACCGGTCTGCGTGCGGGCGCCGACGCCTACCTCGTCAAACCGGTCGCGCTCGAGGAGCTCGCGCTCACCATCCGAAAACTGTTCGCGCGCATCCATTCCCTCGCCTTGGGACCCGCCATCGCGGGGCCAGACGTGCGCGCATCGACGCTACCGGACACCAGGCCACCGGCGTGGCAGCTCAACACCCGGACCTGGGCCCTGACCGCGCCCAATGGCAAAACCATGCTGCTCAAGCATTCCGAGCGACTGTTACTCGAAGCGTTAATGAGCCCGGCGGGCGAGGTGCTGACCAAGGAACGCGTGGTGGAGAGCCTGGGCGCAAGACCTGATGCCTTTGACTATCGCCGCGTCGAGACGTTGTTGCGCCGCCTGAGAATCCGTTGCCGTGACACGCTTGAGTCCGAACTTCCAGTGCAGACCATCTACGGCCGCGGGCTTGCCTTCACTGAGGCCGGCGTAGTGATTCGCGAAATGGGCACGCCCCATGTGGGGCGCGGGCGATAGCACTCGCTGCGCGGGCCTTGACTCGGATTCGAGTCTCGCATCAAACCCTCGCTTTCAGCGCTGCGGCATATCCGCCGCCGAATACCCCAGGCTCACCACGGCATCATCCGGAATCGGCGGCACACTGCGCTCCCAGGCCTCCCAGCGCGCGCGCATTGCGCGCATCCGCTCGGGCTCGCGCCCGCCGAGGTTCGCCCGCTCGCGTTCATCACGTGACAGATCGAACAGATAGTCATGGCCATCGACCCGCAGATACTTCCATGCGCCCTCGCGCAGTGCGCGCTGGCCACGATGCTTCATACGCCAGAACAGTTCGCGCGGTATCACCTGTGCGCCGTCGCGCAGTACCGGTGCGAGCGACACGCCATCGAGCGCATGCCCGGCCGGAGGCCGCGCGCCACCCAGATCGAGAAGCGTGGCCGACCAATCCATCGTCATACACTGCTGCTCGCTCACGCCGCCCGGCGCAATGCCCGCCGGCCAGTGTGCAATCCATGGCACGCGAATGCCCCCCTCAGTGAGGTCCATCTTGCCGCCTACCAGGGGCCAGTTGTCGCTGAACCGCTCGCCGCCGTTGTCGCTGGTGAAGACGATCAGCGTGTTGTCGAGCTGCCCCGTCTCGCGCAACGCCTGCACCACCCAGCCGATGCCCTCGTCCATGTGATGAATCATGCGGTGATAGGTGTGAATGCTGCCGCCATCCAGATGGAACAGGTTTGATCGCACCGTCTCCGAGAGGGCGGCATCCTCCCGCGTCTCCCAGGGCCAGTGCGGCGCGGTGTAGTGAAGGCTCAACATGAATGGCTGGCCGGCCGCGGTCTGAGCGCCTCGCTCGCGCACCCAGCGCGCCGCACGCTTGGACAGGAGGTCGGTGAGATAGCCGGGCTCGTGCTGCTCGGCCTCCCCTTCGAAAAGATCATGGGTGCCGGCGTTGCTGCAGTGGGTGAAGTAATCAACCCCGCCCGACATCGGCCCAAAAAATTGCTCATAGCCCGAGCGGAGCGGCCCGAAATGGGGCGGGTAACCCAGGTGCCACTTGCCGATCAGCGCCGTGCGATAGCCCGCCTCGCGCAGCATCGAGGGTAGCGTAGGCACCTCGGGCGGGAGCCCCAGCACGCTGCTGCCACGGCTGCGGCTATTGATCGGCTCGTCGGCACCGCCCCGCAGGCGATACTGGTAGCGCGCGGTCATGAGCGCAAAGCGCGTGGGCGAGCACACGGGTGAGTTGCTGTAGCCCTGGGTAAAGCGCAGCCCCTTTGCGGCGAGTCCATCAAGAACCGGCGACACGGGCCCGAAAGCCGCGGGCCGCCCCCCGTAGCAGCCCAGGTCGGCATAGCCGAGATCATCGGCCACGATGAAAATGAAGTTCGGTCGGCGCACGGTGTCATTCCACCTTCATGTTGGTCGCGCGAATGATGCGCGCATAGCGCGCCGAGGTCTCAGTCAGGCGCCGGGGCGCATCCGGGGCCCGGTGCCGCGTGCTCGCGACACCTGACCATTATCGCGGCGAGCGCGAGCCGCGTCGACCCGAACGCCCCCGTCCGCGCTACCAGAGCACCGAGGCCGCGAACAGCCAGCCCTGCCGCCCCACACCTGAGACCCGCACGCGGTACTGCATGAGCCACTCGATCCGTCCCCGGTCGGCCGAGTGCGTGGTGCCGCCAAATGCCCGTCGCAGCGCGAGCCCCAGTCCGGCCTCGGCCCAGGACTCCGCGGTCGGATCCGGGCGCACCTCCCGCGCAGCGACCACGCCGTGCGGCGTCACGGTCCAGCCTGCATCGAGCGGCATCGTGAAACCGAGCCGGCCCTCGCCGTAGAACGCCGTGCTGCCGCCATCGCGAAAGAAGCGCCCGGCCTCGAGGTAGAGCTGTCCCGCCGGCCAGACCGTGCGGCCGGGTACCCGCTCATGACCCAGCATGGCCCCCCAGGCAAGTCGCAGCAACCAGTCGTCCCGCGCATCTGCGCCCACTGCAATCAAGCGTTCGGCGGTGAGTCGCCATGCGGAGCCCACCAGAGGCTGCCAACGCAGACCCACCCCACCCTGAACCGATCGGTCGTTGATGGCAAGCGACTCGCCCTGCTGCGACCAGAGCGCACGGACAAAGAAGTCCGTCTCGTGACCGCCCGCCGCCGAGCGCATCTCGGGCAGTCGCCAGGCAAGCTCCGCCCCCCCCTGAGCAGCGATCAGTCCGTCGCGCTGCAGGCCGGCCGCGCCGCCACCCGATCCAGCGGCTGCCGACGAGGTGCCTGAGTTGCCCGAGGAACCGCGGGGCCGCCAGGCCTGGAAGGCTGAGAGCGTCCAGGTGCGCTCCGCCTCGCGCACTTCGCGCCGCAGCCGCTCGCGAAGTGCGCGCTCGGGCGAAGCGGAAGCGGTTCCGCTCGACGCATCCCCAGCCTCGCGCCCGGAAGGGTTCGTTGCGGCGCCACCCGGCGCGCTCCCGGAAGCTGTCTCAGGCATGGCCCCCGATGCGGTGATGCGCTCATCATCCTGCGACGACTCGGGCAGTTGGTCGATGGCCTGCCTGAAGCGCGCTGCGGCGCCTGCCCGGTCCCCGGCTGCAAGTCGTGCATAGCCCGCTTCCGCGAGCAGACGCACGCGAGAAGGATCGAGCTCAAGCGACCGCTCGAAGGCCCGAGCCGCCGCAGCCGGCGCGTCCTCGCGGCGCAGCCGATAGCCGTTTGACTCGTGAAGCGTCGCAAGCTCGGTGACCGCTGCGCTGCGGTCCGGCCCGGCAAGCGCCGAGGCCCCTGCCATCAGCCGCTCGCCCTCGTCGATCGATTCCGCGAGCCGCCCCGCCTGCGCGAGCGCGCGCATGGCGGCCAGCCGATCCGATGGCGCGCCGGTTTCGCGCGCGAGGTCGGTAAAGATCTGTGCTGCGGTGACCCAGTCCGACTGTTGCGCCTGCGCATACCCGCGAGCGCGCATCCGTTCCCAGCGCTCGCTCGGGGGGTCGGGCGTTGCAGCCACCGCCTGGGCCTGGATGCCCGAGGGCGCGGACGGGACCGCTGGTGTCGCCGGTGCCGGTACCCCCGGCGATGCGGTCGCGCCCGGGGCGATCACCATCGACACCATCACCGCCGTACACCAGTGCCCCGCCCGCGACCCCCATCCCGCCCCCGGCCCACCCGCCATCACGCGCGCCCTCATAGGGTTGTCGGGTCGACGAAGCGAAAGCCGAGGGCGTTGATCGCGCTGAGCAGCCGCCGTAAATCACCGAGCGCATCGATCGGGTAGACGCTCCCATCAGGTCGCACAAACGTTCCCAGCCAGAACGGATGGAAGAAGAATGAGGCGGTGCCGTCGCGCACCACCGCCTGCAAAACTTCGGCGTTTCGCGCGAGCTCCTCCCAGCCATAGCTCAGATTCGAACTGGGATCGATCGCCGAGATGTCGTACTCGATGTTGCCGAGGTTCTCGGGCAGCACCTTGCGCCCGTACCAGTCGCGCTTGATCGGATAGGGGAAGAACTGCCCGACTGCGAAATCGCGCGCGCTTGAAGTGGGATCGAGAACCGGCGACTCAGACGTGTAGTAGTGGACACGCTCGTAGCCCACCCGGAACCGTTCGGCGACCGCACGATAGGCCCGGGGTGAGGCCCGGTAATGCGGCATCTCGAACGCAAACGCGCTGTAGCCCGAGCCGGTCAGCTCCTTGATGCCCGCGTCGATGTAGCTGCGCCAATCGCGCAGTGTGTCCTTGGGTAGCGGCCGGTTCCCAACAATGTCCCAGAACTCGAAGTCATCGCCACTGACCGCAGACCAGGGGTTGCGTACATTCGAATACTGGTGCGACCAGCCATGCATCACCAGGCGCCCGCCGCGCGCAAGCGCATCGTTGAGCGCTGTCCTGAGCGCTCTGGCATTCCGAAGCCGGATCTC
>JAGWXN010000052.1 GCA_018969885.1 Betaproteobacteria bacterium
CCGCAGCCTTGACGGTTGATGGTGCATGGACCACGAGCACCACGATCACCGACGTGGCGGGCAATACGAGCGGGGCAACGGCGGGGGGATTTACGCTCGATGTGACAGCGCCCACCGCCCCTGCGGTATCGCTGCCTGAATCACCGAATGGCGTGAGCGCGGCCGAGGCTGCGAGCGCTGGCGGCACGCCGCTCACGATCACCCTGGCGCCGGGTGCAAGAGTAGGTGACACGATTTCCAGCGTGGTGACGAGTCCCGGCGGAACAACGCTCACCCTCACCACGGTGCTGACCAGCGCCGACCTGCCGCCTTCGCAAGGAGGGACGTCCTCGGGAAGCGCGCCGTTCACCATTCAGCAGGTGATACCCAGCCTGGCGCTGGTCGAGAATGGAACATGGGCAACGACAACGCGGATCACGGATGTTGCAGGCAACGTGGGCCCCGCATCGACGGGAAGTTTCAGCCTCGACACGGTCATTCCGTCTGCACCGGCGATTGCACTGCCTGAATCACCGAATGGCGTGAGCGCAGCCGAGGCTGCGAGCGTTGGCGGCACGCCGATTGTGGTGACGCTGCCAGCGGACGCAAGGGTGGGTGACAGTGTCGCCACCGTGGTTACGAATCCGAACGGTACGGCCACGACGCTCACCACGGTGCTGACGGCCGCCGATCTGCCGGCGTCGCAGGGTGGAACGGCCACAGGGAGTGGTCCGTTCACGATCAGTCAGGTGGTGCCGTCCGCAGCACTGACGATTGACGGTGCATGGACCACGAGCACGACGCTCACCGATGTGGCGGGGAACGCGAGTGCGGCCATCGCTGGTGGATTTACGTTGGACATCAGCGCGCCCTCGGCACCAGCGATTGCGCTGCCTGAATCACCAAATGGTGTGAGTGCGGCCGAGGCTGCGAGCGTTGGTGGCACGCCGATTGTGGTGACGCTCCCGGCCAATGCCAAAGTGGGCGACACCGTCGCCACCGTGGTCACGAATCCGAACGGCACGGCCACGACACTCACCACCGTGCTGACGGCCGCCGATCTGCCGGCGTCGCAGGGTGGAACGGCCACAGGGAGCGGTCCGTTCACGATCAGTCAGGTGGTGCCGTCCGCAGCCTTGACGGTTGATGGTGCATGGACCACGAGCACCACGATCACCGACGTGGCGGGCAATACGAGCGGGGCAACGGCGGGGGGATTTACGCTCGATGTGACAGCGCCCACCGCCCCTGCGGTATCGCTACCTGAATCACCGAATGGCGTGAGCGCGGCCGAGGCTGCGAGCGCTGGCGGCACGCCCATCGTGGTGACGCTACCGGCAAACGCCAAGGTGGGCGATACCGTCACCACCGTGGTCACGAATCCGAACGGCACGGCCACGACACTCACCACCGTGCTGACGGCAGCGGATCTGCCGGCGTCGCAGGGCGGAACGGCCACGGGGAGTGGTCCGTTCACGATCAGTCAGGTGGTGCCGTCCGCAGCCTTGACGGTGGACGGTGCGTGGACCACTAGCACAACAATCACGGATGTGGCGGGCAATGCTAGTGCCCCAACCGCAGGGGGCTTTACGCTTGATGTGACGGCCCCGACAGCTCCCACGGTGTCGCTCGCCGAGGCGCCGTTGGGTGTGTCGGCCACCGAGGCAGCGAGCGGCGGTGGCACCCCGCTTCGCGTTGCGCTGCCCGCTGAGGCGCGGGCGGGCGATTCGGTGACCACCGAGGTCACCCGCCCGAACGGATCAAAATTCAACCTGTCGGCGGTGCTCACCAGCGCGGATATCGTGCAGGGGAGCGTATCGCTGCTGATCGCGACCTCAGAGCTCGTGACCGACGGCAACTGGTCGACCTCGACCACGCTGACCGACGTGGCCGGGAACACCGGCGCGCCCGCGACCGCCGGCTTTGTGCTCGATGTGCAGACCCCATCGGCGCCTGGCGCGTCGCTCTCGCCGGCCAGTGACTCAGGTGTCACGGGGGATAACCTGACCCGTGACAACACGCCGACGCTCACCGGAACCGGTGCAACCCCCGGCGACACCATCACGGTCCGCGATGCGGCGGGTAACGTGGTTGCAACCGCGGTCGTCCTGCCCGATGGCAGTTGGGGAGCTACGCTACTGTCGGCCTTGCCCGAGGGCGTGAATCCGCTCCAGATCATTGCCACTGACCCCTTCGGCAATTCGAGCCCTGCAACACCGCTCTCGCTCACCATCGACACCCGGGCGCCGGCGGTGCCTGGCGCTGCGATCGCAACAGCCAGTGATTCGGGCGTTGTCGGTGATGGGCTCACCAACGATTCGACGCCCACGATCCAGGGCAGTGGCGCAACTCCCGGCGACCGGATCACGGTCACCATGCCCGGCACCGGCGAGGTGCTGACTGCCACCGTGGCGTCGAACGGCACCTGGAGCGTCACCCCCACTCAGCCGCTCGCTGATGGCACGACCGGGAACGTGCAAGTGGTGGCGAGCGATGCAGCGGGCAATGCCAGTGGCTCGGCCAGTGTGCCGATCACAATCGATCTCAGCCCGCCCGCTGCACCGGTCGCAGCGCTGGATGCGGCGAGTGACACCGGGGTCGCCGCCGACCGGTTGACCCGTGACAGTTCACCCACCATCACCGGTACCGGTACGCCTGGCAATACGATCACGCTGAAGGATGGCACGACCGTACTCGGCACCGCCGTGGTGGCGCCTGACGGGAGCTGGTCGATCACGCCCGCGAGTGCATTGTCCGATGGCGAGCACCCGTTCAAAGTTACAGCGACCGATCTGGCGGGTAACACCAGCGCGGCCACCGATCTGCCGGTCACGATCGACACGGCCGGACCGCTGGTGACGATCACCAGTGTTGCCGGCGATACGGTCGACAATGACCCGGCGACAGTGCCTCCGCCAGAGGGTGTTTTCGATGCGAACGAGCGCGGCACCAACCCCGCTTCGGTGAGCACACTACCTTCGATCAGCGGCACCACGACGGCCGAGGCCGGGCAGATCGTGTCGGTTACGCTTAATGGCCGCACGGTGCAGGCCACCGTCCTGGCAGGCGGAAGCGGGCAGCCCAACGCGTGGTCAGCGGTACTGACCCAGACCGATGCGCTGGCGCTCAATCACGGCAACACCTACGCGCTTACCGCGTCCGTTACCGACCGGGCGGGTAATGCCGCGACGGATGTGGACAACACGCTGCTTGCCAACGTCGCCGCGCCCGACGTCCCCATCGTGGTTGAACGCTATGTCAGCACGCTCACGCCCACACTGACCGGTAGCGCGCGCAAGATCGACAACGCAAACAATGCAATCAGCCTCACCAGCGGCGACACGCTATCGGTTACGGTGGAAGGTTATCGGTACTCCGTGGCGATAGGCGGTGCTAGCAGTGTGACCCGCCTCTCGGACAACACGTCAGTCGCGGGCGGTCTCATCGCCTACTCCACTGCCAATGCCACCTGGGCAGTCACACTCGCCCCGGGCAATCTGACCACCGATGGCGACTATGACGTAGTTGTCAATGCGACCGCAGCCGGAGTGTCGCGAGTTGATGTGAGTTCGACCGAATTGCATGTCAATCGGGTGCCCCCCTCGATCGCAATCAACCCGGTCTCACCCGACTCGGCCGGCCGAAGCGTGGTGAACGGCAATGAAGACGACCAGGCGATCACCATCACCGGCACGACCAGCGCCGAAGTGGGCGCAACGGTCACGCTCACTGGGCTTGATGGTACGACGCGCACAGCGACCGTGCTGGCCGGCGCTTCCGGGCAGCCGAACACATTCAGCCTGGTGATTCCCGGCGCGCAGGTCGACCTGTTCACCGAAGGGGCCAAGACCCTGGTTGCCAGCGTGACGAATCGATATGGTCTCGCGGGTACCGATAACGAGACCGTACTGATTGATACGGTGGCGCCTTCTGCGCCAGTGAGCGCACTGGATGCCGCAAGCGATTCTGGCGCGACAGGCGATTCGCTCACCAATGATGCGACGCCGACGCTGTCGGGCACGGGCACGCCAGGCGACGCCATCACGATCCGCGATGCAGCAGGCCGTGTCATTGCCAGTGCGATCGTTCAGCCCGATGGCAGTTGGTCGGCCACGCCCACGCAGCCGCTTCCTGAGGGAGCGAATGCGTTGAGTGTCACCGCGACCGACTCAGCCGGTAACGAGAGCGCCGCAGCGTCACTGCCCATCACCATCGATACCCGCGGTCCTGCTGCACCTGCAGCGGTTCTGACCCCCGCGAGCGACACCGGTACCTCGGGCGACGGCCTGACGAGCGACGACACACCGACCCTGTCCGGTTCGGGCGCCTCGCCGGGCGATCGAATCAGCGTCACCATGCCGGGTACTGGCGAGGTGCTGACGGCTACGGTGGCTGCAGACGGCAGTTGGAGCGTGACGCCCACACTGCCGCTCGCCAATGGCACGCAGGGCAATGTCACCATCACAGCGTCCGATCCGGCAGGCAACACCAGCCCGCCCACGACGCTGCCGCTGAGTATCGATACGCAGGCACCTTCCGCGGCCGGAATCGTGCTTCCTGAGGCGCCCCTGGGTGTGAACCGGGCCGAAGCGGTGAGCAGTGGCGGTACACCGCTCGTCATCACCCTGCCCGCTGATGCGCGCGTGGGCGATACCGTCGCCACGGTGGTGACCAAGCCAGGGGGTGGCACGATCACTTTGTCGACGGTGCTGTCGGCAGCCGACCTGCCACCGGCGCAAGGCGGCACGGCGGCCGGTAGTGGCCCGTTTACGATCACGCAGGTGATTGCCGATAGCCGACTGTCCCCGGACGGCGCATGGACAACCAGTACGGTGATCACCGATCAGGCGGGCAACGCGGGCGCGGCAGCCGCGGGGTCGTTCACGCTGGATACTACCATCAGCACGCCGGTCGCCGCGCTCGATCCGACCAGCGATACGGGTGTGGCCGGGGACGGACGAACCAGCGATGCCACCCCGACGATTTCCGGGACCGGTACGCCGGGTGACACGATCACCGTTAAAGATGCGGCGGGCAATGTGATCGCGACCGCCAGTGTGCAGCCCGATGGCAGCTGGAGTGCCACGCCGACCTCAGCGTTGAGCGACGGTATGGCGATACTCGAGATCACCGCTACCGATGCTGCGGGCAATGTGAGCGATCCGGTTCGCGCTCCGGTCACCATCGACACGATCGCTCCAGCCGCGCCGGTCTTCACCAGCGCGACCGATAACGCGGGGACCATCACGGGCGCGCTGATTGCAGGTGCCCGCACTGACGACCCAACGCCCACGCTGGTATTCAGCGCTGAGCCCGGTGCGACAGTTCGGATTTTTGATGGCGCGACCTTGCTCGGTCTGGCGACCGAAGGCCCCGCAGGCACCTTCAGCTTCACGCCGGCTGCTGCGCTGACAGATGGTCTGCACCGGTTTTCTGCGACGGCGACCGATGCGTCAGGCAGCGCAAGCGGCCCGTCGATTCCGTTTCCGCTGACCGTGGATACGGCGGTGCCCGCCGCGCCGGTTCTGGTCAGTGTCACTGACGATATACCGGGCCTGACCGGTGGTCTTGCAGCGGGTAGCGCAACCAATGATGCGCGTCCCACTTTGGTCTTCACCGCCGAGCCGGGTGCGGCCCTGAAGGTTTATGACGGTTCAACGCTGCTCGGCACCGCCACTGAGGGGCCAGCGGGCACATACACCTTCACTCCCCCTGCGGCGCTTGCCGAGGGCAGCCACAGCTTCACTGCTCGCGCCACCGACCTGGTTGGTAACGACAGCGCTGCGTCGAGCCCGTTTGCTGTCACGGTCGACACGATCTCGCCCGCTTCGCCCTCGGTCACCATTTCCGAGGCGGCGGGCGGTGTCAACTCAGCCGAGGTCGCAAGCGGCGGCGGCGTGCCGCTCACCATCACCCTGCCTGCGGATGCCAAGGTGGGTGATACGGTCACCACGGTGGTGACAACGCCCTATGGCACGCCGATCACCCTCAGCACCGTCCTCCAGGCGGCCGATCTGCCGGCCTCGCAAGGGGGAACGGCGAGCGGTAGCGGACCGTTCACCATCGACCAGCTGATTCCAACCGCGTCGCTCACAATCGATGGATCGTGGACAGCGAGCACGAGTCTCACCGATACGAGCGGTAACAGCACATCGGCGATCGCATCCGGCTTTACGCTTGACACGACCGAACCGCTCGCGCCCGTGCTGGTCAGTGCCACCGACGACGTGGGGCCGGTGACCGGCGCGCTGTCGGGCGGCGCGAGCACCAACGATACCCGGCCCACGCTGGTCTTCACGGCAGAGCCAGGATCCACGCTTCGGGTGTATGACGGCGCAACGCTGCTCGGAACCGCGACCGAGGGGCCGGCGGGCAGATATACGCTGGTTCCCGCTAATGCGCTTTCCGATGGCACCTACAGCCTGAATGCGACCGCAACCGACGCGGCAGGAAACACCAGCGTGCCTTCGGCAGCCTTTACGCTGACGGTTGACACCGCCCCGCCCGCTGCGCCCGTGCTCACCAGTGTGACCGATGATCTGGCGCCCGGCACCGGCGCGCTTGCGAGTGCTGCCCGCACCAACGATGCCACGCCAACGATCGAGTTCAGTGCTGAGCCGGGAAGCACCGTGCGTGTCTATGACGGGGCGGCGCTGCTCGGTACCGCGACCGAGGGACCATCCGGGACCTTCACCTTCACACCGGCTTCGGCGCTCGCTGACGGCACCCACAATTTTTCGGCGGTTGCGACCGATGCTGCGGGCAACGTGGGCGCGTCGTCTTCGGCGTTTCCAATCACGATCGATACCGCATCGCCCGGTAATCCAACCCTGGTGAGCGCGGCCGATGACGCCGGTCTGGTGACCGGTCTGATCGCAAGCGGTGGACGTACCGACGACACGCAGCCGACGCTGGTGTTCAACGCTGAGCCGGGTTCAACCGTTAAGGTTTACGACGGCAGCACGCTGCTGGGCACCGCTACCGAATCCTCATCAACGCCGGGAACTTTTACCTTCACGCCAGCCTCCGCGCTTTCTGAAGGTGCGCACAGTCTGACGGCGACGGCGACCGATATAGCGGGCAATACCAGCGGATCGTCCACGCCCTTTTCTCTCACTGTGGATTCAACCGCGCCGGCAGCACCAATGCTGGTCAGCGCGACCGATGATGTGGGCCCGGTGACGGGCGCGCTCACCAGCGGCGGTGCGACCAACGACACACAACCCACGCTGGTCTTCACCGCCGAACCCGGGTCGACGGTTGCACTCTACGATGGCGCCACACTGATCGGTCAGGCGATTGAGGGTCCAGCCGGCACCTTCACTTTCACGCCTGCCACGCCGCTTTCGCCGGGCAATCACAGCCTGACAGCCACCGCCACCGACGCGGCGGGCAACACCAGCGGCGGCTCGACTCCGTTTGCTTTGTCAGTGGATACCACCGCGCCCGCCGCGCCCGTGATCGCCGCCGTTGCGGACGATGTGAGCCCGGTGACCACCGCATCGCTTGCCAGTGGGGCGACCACCAACGATGCGACGCCGGCGCTATCGCTCACCGCCGAGGCGGGGAGCACGGTCCGGATCTACAACGGATCGACACTGCTGGGTACCGCAACCGAATCTTCGCCTGGCAACTTCACGTTCACCCCTGCATCGGCGCTCGCGGATGGGGCTTACTCGCTCACCGCAACCGCGACCGACGCGGCAGGCAATGTGAGCGCAGCGTCGTCCGCGTTTAGGCTCACCGTCGACACCGCGGCGCCGGCAACGCCCGCCGTTACCTCGCAACTGACCCATGACACGACCCCGGTCATCACCGGCACCGCAGTCCTGGCTGCAGGTGAGACGCTCCGCATCACGGTGAGTGGCGCGACCTACACAGTGACCCCTGGGGCCAATGGGTCCTGGAGCCTCGATCTGGGCACCGCCACGCCCGTGAGCGGCACCACCCTGACTCCGCTCACCGCCGGTACGGTGTCGGTGACCGCCCGCGTGACGGATGCGGCAGGCAATGAGAGCACCGATTCCACCAGCGGCGAGCTGCAGATCGATCTGACACCGCCCGCCACACCCACGGTGGCTGCGCTGACGACCAGCGACACCACGCCGGTCATCACCGGAACGGCGAGCCTCGGATCGGGTGAGACCCTGAAAGTGGTTGTCAATGGGGCGACCTACGCGGTCACCCCGGCGTCTGATGGCAGCTGGAGCTTAGATCTGCAGACTGCGGTCCCGGTGTCAGGAACGCTTGGGACATTTGCCAATAATCAGAGTTATCCGGTGACGGCAACCGCCTATGATGCGGCCGGAAACACAAGCTCAGACAGCACCACCAATGAGCTTGTGATCGACCTGAACGCGCTGTCCGCGCAGCTGGCGGCGTCAAGCGATTCAGGCATTGCCGGCGATCGCATCACCCGGGATGACACCCCGAGAATCGAGGGAACCACCGGGCCGGGCGCAACCGTGACGATTGCGGAGGGGGGCGTTACGCTGGCGAGCGTGGTGGCAGATGCCACCACCGGCGCATGGGGCGTGGATACTTCGCAGCTGGCTGACGGGGTCCATACGCTGACCATCACCGACTCGGCGAGCAAGACCACCACACTGCAGATCACGATCGACCGCACGCCGCCCACGGCGCCGCTCGCCGATCTCGATGCGGCAAGTGATACCGGCACGCCCGGCGATCGCATCACGAGCGACACCACGCCAACAATCTCTGGGCAGGGGACCGCCGGCGATGTCATCACCATCAAGGATGCGCAGGGCAGCACCGTCGCCACCGCCACCGTCCAATCCGATGGCACCTGGAGCGCGACCCCGCTGGTGCCGCTCGCCGAAGGTCTGAATACGCTGTCGATCACGGCCACCGACCCTCATGGCAACGTGAGCAGCCCCACCAGTTTGCCGATCACGATCGACACCACTGCGCCCCTGGCGCCCACCGCGGTGCTCGATCCTGCCAGTGATTCAGGCGTGGTGGGTGACTCGAAAACCAATGACTCCACCCCAACGCTCTCGGGCACGGGTTCGCCGGGCGACACCATCACGGTTCGAAATGCCGCGGGCGCGTTGATCGCGACCGGGACGGTTCAGCCTGACGGCACCTGGTCGGCCACCCCCGCAACGGCACTGCCGGAGGGCCTCAATACGCTCTCGATCAAGGCGACTGATCCGGCGGGTAATACCGGTCCTGCCGCCACGCTTGCGTTGACGATCGACACCACCGCGCCCGCGGCGCCCGCAGCCGTCCTGGATCCGGCCAGTGATTCCGGTGTGACGGGGGACAGCAGAACCAGCGATACGACGCCGACGCTATCGGGCACCGGGACGCCCGGCGACACGATCACCGTCAAAGACGGCGCTGGTAACACGATCGCCACAGGGACGGTTCAGGCCGATGGCACCTGGACCGCCACGCCCGCGACGCCCCTCACCGATGGGCCGATCGCGCTGGCGATCAGCGCGACCGATCCTGCCGGGAACATCAGCGGCAGCACAGCGCTTCCCATCACCATCGACAGTACCGCGCCGGCGGCACCGACCGTCACCTCGCTGATCACCAACGACACAACGCCAGTGATCACTGGCACGGCGGTGCTCGGAGCCGGGGAGACCCTGAGCGTCACGGTGGGCGGCGCAACTTACACCGTGGTGCCGGCGGGCGGTGGGGCGTGGTCGCTCGATCTGGGATCTGCGACCCCGGTGAGCGGCACGCTGGCTGCGCTCGCAGACGGCGTGATCTCGGTCACGGCCACGGCGCGCGATGCAGCGGGCAACAGCACCTCCGACACCACCAGCGGTGAGATCCGCCTTGATACTCAGGCGCCTGCTGCGCCCACCGTGACCGCGCTCACCACGAGCGATACGACGCCGGTCATCACGGGGTCGGCAACACTTGCCGCAGGCGAGGTGCTTCGGGTCGCCGTCAACGGCGCAACCTATTCGGTAACGCCAGCCTCGGATGGCACCTGGAGTCTCGACCTGCAGACCGCCTCGCCCGTGAGTGGCTCGCTGGGCGCATTCGCAAACAACCAGCAGTACCCGGTGACGGCGTCGGCGATCGACGCCGCAGGCAACGTCTCAACGGATCCCTCCACCAACGAATTGTCGATCGATCTCAACGCCTTGTCGGCGCAGCTCGCGTCCGCCAGCGATAGCGGAATTGTCGGCGACCGGATCACGAACGATGACACGCCCACGATCGAAGGCATCACCGGCCCTGGCGCAACGGTGACCCTGCTTGACGGGACAACCGTGGTAGCCACGGTGGTCGCTCACGCCACCACGGGCGTCTGGAGCGTGGACACCTCGCAACTTCCGCAGGGATTGCGAACGCTCGCCATCACTGATTCACTCAACAAGACCGTCTCGCTACCCATCACGATTGATCGCACCGCGCCTGCCACGCCCACCTTGGTGAGCGTCACGGACAACGTGCCGACCAGCACCGGTAGCCTGACCAGCGGCGCATCGAGTGATGACACCACCCCGACACTGGTCTTTACCGCGGAGCCCGGTTCCACGCTGAATGTTTATAACGGAACGACGCTGCTGGGCGCGGCAACCGAGGGGCCGTCCGGTACCTTTACTTTCACACCCGCGTCGCCGCTGGCCGAAGGTGTTTATGCGCTCAACGCCAAGGCAACCGATGCTCACGGCAATACCAGCGGCGCCACCTCGAACTTCAACCTCACGATCGACACGACTGCACCCGCTGCACCGGTTCTGGTGAGCGTGACCGACGACGTGGCGGGTGTGACCGGCTCACTGGCCAGTGGCGCAACCACCAACGATGCTCGCCCCGAGCTCGTATTCACTGCCGAAGCAGGCAGCACGGTGCATGTGTATGACGGCAGCACGCTGTTGGGGAGTGCCACGGAGGGTCCGTCAGGCACCTTCACCTTTACGCCCTCAACCGCATTGGTGGACGGCGCGCACAACTTCACCGCCAAAGCGACCGACGCCGCAGGCAACAGCAGTTCGAGCAGCAGCGCATTTCCCGTCACGATCGACACCGTTGCCCCGTCGGCGCCGACGGTATTACTGACGGAGGCGGCAAACAGCGTCAACGCGGCCGAGGCAACCAGTGGCAGCGGCACGCCGATCGTGATTACGCTGCCCTCCGACGCTCGGGTCGGTGACACGGTCACCACGGTCGTAACTCGACCCAACGGCACGACCACGACGCTGTCGACCACGCTGGGTGCGGCCGATCTTCCGGCGGCTCAGGGCGGGACAGCCAGCGGGAGCGGTCCGTTCACGATCAGTCAGGTGATCCCGACAAGCGAGCTCAGCAACGCCAACAATGGTGCCTGGACAACCAGCACGACGGTGACGGATCCCGCCGGTAACGCCAGCACGGCGGCGAGCGGCGGCTTCACACTCGATACCGTTGCGCCCACTGCGCCGACCGTGGTCGCGGCCACCGTTGCGACGGTATTGCCCACGGTGACGGGCACTGCGGCCACCGGGGTTCCGCTGGTTGTGACGATCGGCTCGGGAAGCTATTCGGTTACGCCGAATGGATCAGGACAGTGGTCGCTCGACCTGGCCACCGAAACGCCAGTCAGCGGCACGGCTCCCATTCTCGTCGACGGTCAGTCCTATTCGGTCACCGCCACCTCCACCGACGCCGCGGGTAATGCGGTCAACGATTCCACCGCGAGCGAGCTCACGATCCAACTGGTGGTGGCTGCGATCGCAATCACCAGCGATCCGGACAACCTCACCAACGACACCACGCCGGTGATCACAGGCACCAGCTCGCTTGGCGTGACGCCGGTGACCGTGAACTTTGGCGACGCGACCTACACGGTCACGCCCGACAGCAACGGTAACTGGACGCTCGATACGGGCACCGCCACACCGACGGCTGGCCTTTTCGCTCCGAACGTGAACGGCAGTAATGCAGTGGTGGCGAGTGTTCAATCACCCAGCGGAACACGGGTCACAGCCAACCAGAGTCTGGTGATTGACACCACCGCACCGGTGATTTCCGTGACCAGCGTGTCTGGCGATACGGTGACCGCATCAGGTAACGGAAGCTTTGACCTGGCCGAGCGCGGATTCGATCCAGGCACCTATGCGCTCAATTCAACTGTGACGACGCTCCCGGTCATCAGTGGAACGACCGACGCAGAAGCGGGCCAGACAGTCACTGTGTCAGTGAATCGCGTTGACTACACTGGCACGGTCAGCGCGGGCGCCGGAAGCAACACCTGGAGCGTGACCCTGACCGATACCGCTGCCCGGGCATTGAACCACGGGGGTATCTACTCCATTGCAGCCCGAGTGACCGATGCGGCCGGTAATTCCGGCAGTGATCTCGACAACGGAATCGCTGTCAATGTAGCGCCACCCGATGTGCCGACGGTCGTCTCGCAAACAGCGGGCAGCACCACGCCCACGCTTACGGGCACCGCCCTCAAGAAAGTTGTTTCCACCGCTGCCGAAACCACCGCGGGCGCTTCGGGTACCGCGGAAGTCCAGACGCTTAGCAATCTTGCCAATGCGTTGGGTGCCAACCAGCGGGTGACGCTCACCGTGGGTGGCGTGACGCTCACAACGGCTGCGTTGGATGCAACGCCCACGGTTGCCGAACTGGCGGCGGCCCTCGTGGCGGCCAGCGGATACAGCGCCGCGCCCTTCACGGTGGCCGCAAGCGGCAATAATCTGGTGCTGACCTGGAAGACCCCGGGCGTCGTGAGCGATGTCGCGAGCCTCGCGAGTTTCCGCTCGTTGGAGACGGGCGATGCGCTCACCGTCGCGATCAAGGACAACAGCGGTGCGACGACGCTAGCGACCACGAGCCTCACTATTGGCGGCAGCAGCTCGCCCGCCGGGCTGACTTACGACACGACCACGGGGAACTGGAGTCTGGCGGTCAGTGCTGCGGCCAACCTGGTGGCCGGCGGCGCTTACAACGTAGATGTCGCCACGACAGTCAGCAGCGGCGGCACGACGGTTTCGCGCAGCGATCTGAGCAGTCTGGAACTGTCCATCATTCAGCCGCCTTCGATTACCAGCATTCCCGAGGCCACCTCGGGCAGCGTGCTGAACCTTGCTGAAGCGCTGAGTGATGGGGGAACTCCCGTAAACGTATCGCTGACCGGCACCGGCGCAGTGGCCGGTCAGGTGTTGGTGCTGTCCTGGGGCGCACAGACCTTCAGTTATGTGATCACGGCGGCCGACATCACGGCGGGGGCTGCATCGATTGTGGTGCCCACGTCGGTTTTACAGGCGGAGACCGCGGACGGCACCAGTGAAACCATCCCCGTATCGGTCCGCTTGGACGGGGCGAGCAGCGCCAGTCAAAACGTTTCCCTGAATTTTGTGCGGCCGGCGGCACCGACGATCAACGCGACCGCCTGGGCAGCCAGTGGCGCGGCCAATTCAAGCAACGTCAGCGGCATCGGCGAGGCGGTCTACGACATCAACTCCGCGTCTCACGCCACCGCGGGCACGGCTGATGGTGTGCTTTATCTGTCTGAAACCGCGGCCGTGGGCAGCACGATTACAGCGGGCACGGTCATTCGGGTGCAGTTGCCCACCTCCGGAAGCAATCTGCCCGTGGCGAACGACAGCCTCACGGTGAATTTCGGTACCCAGGCCTTCAATGCGGGGCTTATTACGTCCGCTGAGCGCACCGCGAACTATAAAGATGTCACGATTCCCGACACGGTGCTCCTCTCGCAGCCCTACGGCACCGTTTCCGTGTCGGCGCAGGTGATCAGCGCAGCCACAGGGAACCCGTCGCTCGCCAAGCCTGTGTCAATCTCCTGGGCCTGGGACCTGCCGCTTGCCAGACCCGCTTCGGGTCAATATGGCTTTGCGATCAACGGTGCATCAGCCAATGACGTGAGCGGCTACCAGGTCGCCAACCTGGGTGACTTCAATGGCGACGGCTATGACGACATCGCCGTCACCGCACCGCAGAGCGACACCAATGGGCTGACCAATAACGGCGCGGTCTATGTGGTCTATGGCAAGCCCGGTCTGCAAAACGTCGAGCTGAGCAACCTCGCGGCCGGCGGCTCCAGCGAGGGCTTCATGATCCGCGGCGGGCTTGGAAGCGCCTTCCTGGGCTTTGCGGTGTCCAGCGCGGGAGACACCAACGGCGACGGTTTGGCCGATCTCCTGGTGGCCTCCGCTCAATCGGCAACAGATAACTTGCTCGGTTCGAATACCGGTAATGCCAACGCGCGAACCTTTGTGGTCTACGGCACCAGCAGCAACGCCACCCTGAACCTGTCGTCACTCGCGGCCTCGCAGGGGTATTCGTTACAGCTTGATAACGTCCGCTTTGGTAACGCAGTGTCCGCGGTGGGCGATATCAACGCCGATGGCTTCGATGACTTCGCAATTGCCCGCGGCAACATGACGACCCCGGCTACGCCCCAGGGTATCTTCGTGCTGTACGGCACCAGCGAGGCGCGCAGCGGTTTGCAGATGGTCGACCGCAC
>JAGWXN010000475.1 GCA_018969885.1 Betaproteobacteria bacterium
GTTCGCCGCAAGACCCGCCACTTCGCCGCCTACAACGAGGTGGCCAAGCGTTTTGCCAAGCTGCTTGATATCGACCCCTGGCTGGTCAATCCGTATTTCGCCGCCTGCACCAAGATCGACTTCCAGGCGCGAGAGGGTGAGGAGTGTCTGGCGACGGGGGTCGAGACGCTGCTGCGGCAGATTCGCGCGAAGTATCGCGAATATGGCATCGACGAAACGCCGTTCGTGATCGTGAAGGCCGATGCGGGCACCTACGGCATGGGCGTGATGTCGGTCAAGGATCCCGCTGAAGTGCGCAATCTCAACCGTAAGCAGCGCAACAAGATGTCGGTGGTGAAGGAGGGCCTGCAGGTGAGCGATGTCATTCTGCAGGAAGGGGTCCACACGGTGGAATCGGTCGAGGGCGGCATCGCCGAGCCCGTGGTCTACATGATCGACCGCTATGTGGTGGGTGGGTTTTATCGTGTGCACGCCTCGCGCGGGCGCGACGAGAATCTGAACGCCCCCGGCATGCACTTCGTGCCCCTGCCCTTTGCTTCGAGCTGCAATCTGCCCGAACCCCGCAGTGCGCCCGATTCTGCCCCCAACCGTTTTTACGCCTACGGCGTGGTGGCGCGGCTCGCCCTCCTTGCCGCCTCCGTTGAGCTCGAACAGACCGACCCTGATCCCGCGCGCTATGGCTAACCGCCATGGGCTGCGTGCCCCTCTCTGATCTCGGACCCTCCGATGCGCATCCTGGTCATTGCCGATCCGCTTGCCTCGTTCAAGCCCTATAAAGACTCAACCTTCGCGATGATGCTCGAGGCCGGGCGCCGCGGGCATGCGCTCTACTTCTGTGAGCAACACGCGCTCGGTTCGCGCGGCGGGCGGGTTCGCGCACGTGTAGCGCCTCTCGCGCTGGCTGATGTCTCGGGTGAGCGTGCGGACTGGTGGTCGCTTGGGGCCGAGCATGACGAGGCGCTTGCCGACTTTGATGCGGTGCTGATGCGCAAGGACCCGCCCTTTGACATGGAATACGTCGCTTCCACCTGGCTTTTAGAGCAGGCAGGGCGCGAAGGTGCCCGGGTGTTCAACGATCCGCGCGCGGTACGCAACCACAACGAAAAGCTCGCTATTCTCGAGTTCGCGCGCTTTACCGCTCCCACTATCGTCACCCGCAGCGCCGATGACCTGCGCGCCTTTGTGATGGAGCATCGCGAGGCGGTCTTCAAGCTCCTCGACGGCATGGGCGGCATGTCGGTGTTTCGTGCCCGAGCCGATGATCCCAACCTGTCGGTCATCATTGAAACCATGAACCGCTTTGGCGAGCGAACCGTCATGGCGCAGCGCTTCATCCCGGCGATCAGCGAAGGTGATAAGCGGGTGCTCCTGATCGGTGGCGAGGTGGTGCCGTATTGCCTCGCGCGCATTCCGCAGGCGGGTGAGTTTCGCGGCAACCTCGCCGCCGGCGGGCGAGGGGTGGCGAGGGCGCTCTCCGATCGCGACCGCGAGATCGCACAAACGCTCGCGCCTATCCTTTTCAATCGCGGGCTGCTCCTGGTGGGTCTGGATGTGATCGGCGACAACCTCACCGAAATCAATGTCACCAGTCCCACCTGCTTTCGTGAAATCACCGCGCAGAGCGGTTTCGATGTGGCGGCGCTGTTCGTCGATGCGCTTGAGCGCGCGGTAAGCGGTAAAGCGGGTGCCGCGGGGTCGGCTGCGCGCGGGCCCACGAGCTGACCCAGCGGGCGAGGCCACGATGATCGGCATCCTGCTCGTTTCCCATGAGCCGCTGGGCACGGCGCTGCTCAACTGCACGCGCCATATTTTCGGACGTCTGCCGGTGCAGCTGGCCGCGCTCGATGTCATCCCCGACGAAGACCCGGAGGCCGCGCTGAATGCTGCGCGCGAGCTGCTCGCGCGGATTAATGACGGCAGTGGCGCGCTGGTGCTCACCGATGTGTTCGGGGCTACGCCCTCACGTATCGCCACGCGGTTGGCCGAACGCGAGCGCGTGGTGGTGGTGGCGGGTGTCAATCTGCCCCTCCTCATCAAGGCGCTGGGCAATCGCCGCGGGCCGCTCGATGAACTGGTCGACACCCTCATTGACGCTGGCCAGCGCGCGATCCGTCTGGTTGATCCTGCCGAGCTTGCGGGCGCCGAGCCCGGTTCCGCCAGGGAGGCTACCGATGGCGCGCGCTGAAGTCACCGTGGTCAACCGTCTTGGGCTCCACGCCCGCCCCTCGGCCAAGGTCACCGCCGCGGCAGGGCGCTTTCGCTCCGAGGTCTGGTTGTCGCGCAACACCCGTAAGGTCAACGCCAAG
>JAGWXN010000476.1 GCA_018969885.1 Betaproteobacteria bacterium
GGCCACGCCGTAGGCGATTCGCAGCGCACCCATCAGATAGGGCAGAAGCAAGGGAAGCCCGACCTGAAGAACGATTCGGGTTCGCTGGCGAGTGAAACTGGTGGCCATCTCCATGAGCTCACGGTCGATTTGACGCAGGCCCTCAGCGACGTTGATGAGGCAGAACGGCGCCAGGATGGCGACCTGAACGAACACGATCGAAAAATGTCCGGGCGTGAACCATATCGCCGCAAGAATCGCCCAGCCGATTGACGGAAAGGCATTGAGGAACGGTTGAATGACACCGCTCACGATGCCGTCCAGCACAGGTACTGCCCGGGCCAGGAGGGCAAACCCGCCGCCGATCAGGAGCGCGATCAGGACCGAGCCAATCACCCGCACTGTCGAAGCGATGGTGTGTACGAGGAACTCGCTGTCGGTAAAAAGTGCCAGCAGACGTTTCCCCACGGCGACGGGGCCAGGCAGAACGAATTCAGGAAGATTGGCTGCGCCCGCTGCCCACGCGGCCAGCGCGAGGATTACGAGCGTGTCGGCAAGCCAGAGCGCGGGCGCGCGCCCCAGAAAAACCGGCGCGGATACGGCTGCGCGCGCCGGTTCGGGGAGGCTTGAGGATGGGCGGGTCTGGTTCATCGTGCGCCCCCGAACTGTCGCGTGGTGAGGCGCTCAAGCGGGCCAAATAGCAGCCGGTCGGCGAGAGTCACAGCGATGATGATGAACAGAATCACCGCGAACAGCGTTGGCGTGTCGTAGTCCTGTCTCGCAATGTTGATGACATAACCCAGGCCGCGTCCGCCACCAAACAATTCGGCGGTGAGCGTTACCTTCCACGCAACACCAAACATGATGCGAAGCGTGGCCGCGGCGAAAGGCAGGAGCGCAGGCGCGACCAAGAGGCGCCAGCTGCGCCAGCGCGCGCGACCGAAGCTCTCGCCCATTTCGAGGAGCTCGGCATCAAGCGCAAGGAGCCCCTCACGCAGGTTAACGAGCGCAAACGGCAGCAGCACCGCCACGATGGTGAATACCACGGTGAAGCTTGAGACGCCAAACCAAATCACCGCAAGAAGCGTCCAGCCGATTCCCGAAAACGCGCTCAGAAAGGGACTCATTCGCTGATGAATCGCGGGCGCGCTCCACCGTGCGTAATGCGCAGCGAAGGCAAGTATCGCTCCCAGCACAAAAGAGATCACGATTGCCGACGCGATATGTGCGAGTGTGGCAAACAGATGGGGCAGGCGCTGCGCTGACGAGGCGAACGCCAGCACAGCGGCTGCCACCTCGCCAGGTGGCGGCAACACATACGCTGGAACATGGCCTGCCGACGCAAACCAGGCGAGCGCGAGCGCCAGCACGAAGCCCAGCGCAAGCGCTCGCTGATGGCGCGCCAGCCGGCCTGACGCGGCCGGCGCGTGGGTCATGAGCGGAGCGTCTTGTCCCAGGTGTAGGCGCGGACGTCGGGCACCTTAGCGACCATTCCCATGTCGCGTCCGATGTTCCAGGCGGTCTGCACTGCATTCGAATGCTGATCACCAAACACGGCCGGCACGCGCGTCGTGCGGTCGAACCACCAGTCAAAGAACTTGCTGTCGATGTTGGCCTGCTTGGCGATCGCGCCAAAGACCTCATCGCGGTTGGCGAGCGCGTAGGTGATGGAAGCCTTCAGCATTCGGTTGAATTCATTGAACTGATCGGCCCGCGCGGCGAGCTTGTCGGGATAGGACACATTCACCGCTGACACCAGCGGGCCGTAGCGCTCATTCAGGATCACGTTGGTTTCGCAGATGTTGGTGAATTCGCCGGTCTGCATGGCGCGCCACGCCTGGCTGTGAATGAGCGAGGCCGCGTCGGCCTGTCCGGTGGCAAGCGCGGCCGGCAGGTTGGGCGCCTGGACTTCGACCTGCCTCACGTCACCGCCTTCGAGTGCCATGTTGAGGCCGAATTTGAGACGGAGCGCTTCGCGTACAAACATGTAGCCGGTAGAGCGCAGGCCGTAGGAGGCGAGCGTGCGGCCTTTGAGAGCGGCCGGATCAGTGAGGGGGCTGCCTTTCTTCACCCAGACGCCGCCGCCTTCGCCGACCGGCGAAGCATGGAGGGCGGCCGACAGAATGCGCAGTTCGAGCCCGCGCGCCGCCGCGGCGGGCACGCCGATCACCGCGGTCATCACCACATCGAACTGCTTGGTGGAGGTGGCCTGCAGGAGCTGCGGAATAAGCATGCCCGTGGCTTCGACATCAATCAGGTCGGAGCGCACCTTGCCATTCTTGATCGCCCAAACCACCGCGTCATAC
>JAGWXN010000053.1 GCA_018969885.1 Betaproteobacteria bacterium
GACCCTGAGCAACCTGCACCTGGGCAGCTGGTTGCCAGACGGGGTCGGGCAGGCCTTGCCGCGCCTCTATGCTGATCCCGAGCAGCGCTGCCGCTCGTTTTCAGCGTTCTGGAAGCGGGTGGCGTCAGGGAAACCTGCCCGTGATTCATCCCCCTCGTGATAGATTCTGGCCACTCGTTATTAGAAAGGAGACCTCTCATGCGCTTGAAAATGCTGGCTGCGGCGCTCGCCGCTGCAACCCTGGGTCTGAGCGGCGCGGCGGGCGCTGCCGACAAGGTGAAGGTGGGTCTGGTGAGCACGCTCTCTGGCCCCAATGCTGCCATTGGTAACGACATTCGCGATGCCTTCATGCTGGTCGTCAAGCTCAATGGCGGCAAGCTGGGCGGTCTCCCGGCCGAAGTGCTCATCGCCGATGATCAGTTCAAGCCCGATGTTGGCAAGCAGCTCTTCGAGCGCATGGTCAAGCGCGACAAAGTTGATTTCCTCACTGGCGTCGTGTTTTCCAACATCATGCTGGCGGGTCTGCCCGAAGCCATTGAGGGCAAAACCGTTTACCTGAGCCCCAATGCCGCGCCTTCGCCCATCGCAGGTAAGGAATGCAGCCCGTATTTCTTTGCTGTGTCCTGGCCGAATGACGCCTACCACGAGGCCGCTGGCCAGCACGCCACCAACCAGAATTTCAAGAACGCTTACCTGGTTGCACCCAACTACCAGGCGGGTAAAGACTCGCTCGCGGGTTTCAAGCGCTTCTATAACGGCAAGGTGGTCAACGAGGTCTACACCAAGCTCGGCCAGCTCGACTACTCAGCCGAACTCGCCGAAATTCGCGCGGCCAAGCCCGACGTGCTCTACGCATTCCTTCCGGGCGGCATGGGCACCAACTTCATCAAGCAGTTCGTGGCGGCGGGTCTGAATAAGCAAACCCGTCTGTTGCTTCCCGGATTTGGTGCCGATCAGGACATCATCCGCGGGGTGGGCGATGCCATGCTGGGCCTTCAGGACACGGCCCACTGGGCGATGAACCTCGATAACGCCGCCAATAAGCGCTTCGTGGCTGAGTTCGAGAAAGAGTACAAGCGCCTGCCCACCGGTTACGCAGCCCAGGCCTATGACACCGCGCTCCTGATTGATGCGGCCATCAAGACCGTGAGCGGCAAGATCGAGGACAAAGACGCGGTGCTGAAAGCCGTCAAGGCAGCGAAGTTCGAATCGGTGCGTGGTGAGTTCAAGTTCAACACCAACCAGTATCCGATCCAAAACTACTATCTGCGCGAAGTGCAGAAAGATGCACAGGGCCGGTTGGTCAACAATGTCGTGAGCAACACCCCGGTGATGGTCAACCGCGGTGACGCCTACGTCCAAGACTGCCCCATGAAGTGATCGCCGGCGCTGCTGGCTGATCGCGGGCCGCCCCGCCCAGGGGCGGCCGCCTTTCACATGAGTCTGATCCTTCTAGTCGAACAGGCCCTGAACGGCCTGCAGTTTGGTCTGATGCTGTTCCTGCTCGCCTCCGGGCTGACGCTGGTCTTCGGCATCATGGACATGATCAATCTCGCGCATGGCGCGCTCTACATGGTGGGGGCGTTCTTCGCCGCGTGGCTTGCGCCCATCGTCAACTCCTTCTGGCTCGCGATCGTGCTGGCAGTGCCGCTCACCGCGCTGGTGGGCATGTTTCTGGAGGCTACGCTTCTTCGCACGCTTTACCAGCGGGATCATCTTGCGCAGGTGCTCGCCACCTTTGCGCTCATCCTGATCCTCAATGAAGCGGTGCGGATGATCTGGGGCTCAGACATGTCGCTGCCCACGCCGCAGGCGCTGTCTGGCCCGGTGGAACTTTTACCCGGTCTCTACTACCCCAGTTACCGGCTGATGATCATCGGCGTGGGTCTGATCATCGCTCTGCTGCTCTGGTTTCTGGTGACGCGCACGCGTGTGGGCGCGCTGGTGCGGGCGGGGGCCTCGAACCGCGAGATGGCGATGGCGATGGGCGTCAATATTCGGGCGCTCTTTACCGCGGTCTTTGGCGTAGGCGCCGCACTTTGCGCAGTCGCCGGGGCGCTGCTCGGGCCATTGCTCGCGATTCAGGTCGGCATGGGTGACAGCATTCTGATTCTCGCGTTTGTGGTCATCGTGATTGGCGGCATCGGGTCCATTCGTGGCGCCTTCGTGGGCTCGGTGCTGGTGGGGCTTGTTGATACCTTCGGACGCACCATGCTGCCGCATCTGTTTCGCGAACTGCTGCCGCCGCAGTGGGCTTCGGCAGCGGGACCGGCGGTGGCGTCCATTCTTATTTATGTGCTGATGGCGGTGGTGCTGTTTGTCCGGCCGCAAGGCCTCTTTGCGGCGCGCGGCTGATGATGCGGTCCGCATTCCCGTCGAACTCGCGAGCGCCGCAGCGGGGCCGCGCGGCCTTATGGCTCCTGGTGCTGGCCGCGGCGATCGCCCTGCCTTTTGTGTTCCGGTCGCAGGGGCTGGACTTCTACACCAGCATGGTGAGCCGCATGCTCATCTATGGCCTGGCTGCAGCGAGCCTGAATCTGATCCTGGGTTATGGCGGATTGGTGTCGTTCGGGCACGCAGCCTTTGTGGGTGTCGGTGCCTACACGGTGGGCATCCTCATTCATGAAGGCGTGCCAAATGGCTGGATCGGCTTTGCTGCGGCCATTCTGGTGTCGGCTTTGTTCGCGCTCGTGATCGGCGCCATTTCCCTTCGAACCCGCGGCGTCTACTTCATCATGATCACGCTTGCGTTTGCACAGATGATCTATTACCTGGTGAACTCGGTGAAGGCTTACGGCGGCGATGAAGGGCTCAACATCAAGCGCCGCTCCGATTTTGGATTGGGGATCGATTTTAAGGACGAGGTGGCGTTTTATCTGCTGGTGCTGGCCATTCTGGTGGTGTGCCTAGTGCTCATTCACCGGCTCATGCACGCGCGCTTCGGGCGCGTGATTCTCGCCATCCGAGACGACGACCTTCGCGCGGAATCCGTGGGCTTTCCGGTGTATCGCTACAAGCTGATTTTGTTCGTGATCGCGGGGGCCATGGGCGGGCTGGCGGGCGCCTTGATGGTCAACCAGCAAAACTATGTCAGCCCCAATCTGCTTCACTGGACGCAGTCGGGTGTGCTCATGATCATGGTTATTCTGGGCGGTGTGGGCACGCTTGCGGGCGGGGTCTGGGGGGCGTTGCTGCTCCTCATCCTTGAAGACCTGATCGCCGAATTCACGGTCTACTGGCAGTTCTATGTGGGTTGGGCGCTGCTTGCCGTGGTGCTGTTTGCGCCCAAGGGGCTGGCAGGCCTGCGCTGGCCGGGGCGGGCGCGCTAATGGCTGATGCCCTCCTTCGCGTGGAGTCACTGGTCAAAAATTTCGGCGCATTGCGCGCTACCGATCATGTGAGCTTCGATCTGTCGCCTGGCGAAATCCACGCGCTCATTGGCCCGAACGGTGCGGGTAAAACCAGTTTCGTGGCACAGGTCTCGGGGCATCTGAGCCCGGATTCGGGCCGGATCGTGTTTGACGGCACCGATCTAACCCAGGCGAGCGTCCATGAACGGGTGGCGAGCGGACTGGCACGCTCGTTTCAGATCACGCGGCTCTTCAAGTCATTCACGGTTCGCGACAATATCGCGCTGTCGGTCCAGGCGCGCTCGGGCAGCAGCCTGTCGTTCTGGCGGCCGGTGAGCTCGGAAACCGCGCTCGCGCAGGCAGCCGATTCCGTGCTTGCGCGGCTGGGTCTTGCTGAGCGCGCCGATGCGCTGGCGAGCGAGTTGTCACACGGTGAGCAGCGCGTGCTCGAGATCGGTCTCGCGCTTGCCACGCGGCCGCGGGTACTGCTGCTCGACGAACCGATGGCAGGTGTGGGCCCCGATGAATCGAAGCGTCTGGTCACACTCATCCAGAGTCTGCGCGCCGAGTGCGCCATCCTGCTGGTGGAGCACGACATGGAAGCCGTGTTTCAGTTGGCGGACCGCATCACCGTGCTGGTAAACGGCGCGGTGATCGCGAGCGGGTCGCCCGAGGCCATTCGGAACGATCCCCAGGTGGTTGCGGCGTATCTGGGTGACGAACTCGATCCTGATGACGACGCGGGCGTGGCGGCGGCAGTGGGCGCAAGCAACCCGGAGCGCGGGCATGGCTGAGCCGCTTCTGCAGGTCTCGGGTGCGCGCGCGGCCTACGGCGCGAGTCAGGTGCTGTTTGGGGTCGACCTGGAAGTTGGCGCGGGTCAGGTGGTGGGCCTTCTCGGTCGAAACGGAATGGGCAAGACCACGCTGATCCGCAGCATCTTGGGTCTTAAAGCGATGGCAGGCGGAGAGGTAAAGTTTCGCGGTCAGTCGATCAGCGGACAGTCTGCCGACCGCATCGGAAGGCTGGGTATCGGCATCGTGCCCGAGGGCCGGCAGGTGTTCCCCAACCTGAGCGTCGAGGAGCATCTCACAGCATTCAGCGCAGTCCGAAACGGCACGGCTGATCCCTGGACGCCCGCCAAGGTGTTTGAATTTTTTCCGCGGCTCGCCGAGCGTCGCAACAACCTCGGTTCGCAGTTGTCGGGGGGTGAGCAGCAGATGCTTGCCATCGGTCGCGCGTTGGTCACCAACCCGAGGCTGCTGATTCTCGATGAAGCCACCGAGGGGCTGGCACCGCTCATCCGCGAAGAAATCTGGCGCTGCCTGCGACTCCTTCGCGAAGCGGGCCAGACGCTCCTGGTGGTCGACAAGTATGTGAGCCGGCTGGTGGAAATCGCCGACCACCATGTGATCCTGGAAAAAGGACAGGTCGCCTGGCGTGGGACCTCGGCCGAGTTGGCGGCTGACCGCTCGCTCTGGCACCGGTACCTGGGGGTCTGAGCGGCGAGCGTCGCTCAAGCCCGACCCATGTCACATTCCCATCCGATTTTCGGGCGTTCGCTTTGAGCGCTGACGTCCGGCCCCGTCCCGCCGGGCTCATGCCCTATCTGCTCGCGCAGATCGTGTTTGGTTTGCTTGCCATGACGATCTGTCTGCCCTCGATGCAGGAATGGGGCGAGATTTTTTCCACCAATGCGACACGGGTGCAGCTCACCTTCAGTGCCTATGTCATTGCTTACGGCGTATCGCAGGTCATCTATGGCCCGCTATCCGATCGCTATGGACGTCGCCCGGTGGTACTGGGCGGGCTGGGGATTGCGCTGACGGGTTCGCTTGGCGCCGTGTTGGCGCCGGGTATCGATGAGCTGATCCTCGCGCGGGCAGTCCAGGGGCTGGGCGCCGGCGCGACCATGGTGGTGGGCCGGTCGCTCGTGCAGGATTTTTTCTCGGGTCCTGAGCGCACGCGCGTGATGGCCTTCATCGGCATGACCATGGGCGTATGCCCGCCGCTTGCAACATTGATTGGCGGCCAGCTTCATGTGCGCCTGGGCTGGCAGGCCAACCCCGCGCTGGTGTTCGTGCTGGGTGTGATGCTGTTTTTCCTCGCCATGCGGATGCTGCCTTCGGGTGGCGGTAACGCCGCGGGTGACGCTCATTGGGTGGTGGGCATGATGCGCGCCTATCGGGCGCTGGCGCGCTTGCGTGTGTATCTGCTGCACGTCGCGATTCTGGGGGCATCGACCGGCGCGTTCTACACCTACCTCGCTGCTGCCCCGCTGGTGCTGCGCGGCTACGGCGTGGGCCCCGACGGCGTGGGCTTTCATGTCATGACGGCCACGCTCTCGTATGTGGTGGGTAATTTCATGACCAGTCGCCTGATTCGCCGGCTGGGCGATCAGCGTCTGATGATGACCGGCCAGGCGATCACGCTGGTTGCCGTCATTCTCATGGTGGCGCTTGCGGGGTGGCCGTCTGCGCTCGCTTTCTCGGGGCCCGCGCTGGTGCTCGGTGTCGGGCACGGACTGCTGATGCCGCCCACGCTATCGGGCACAGTGGGTGCGGCGCCTGCGCTGGCGGGTGCAGCCGCTGCCGCAGCGGGTCTGATCCAGCAGCTGAGCGGCGCGTTCGGCGGCTATTCGGTGGGTTGGGTGTCAACCGAGGGCAGCCTGCATGTGGCGTTACTTCTCACCGGTTTCACCCTGGTGGGGATTGCCGGGCAGTGGGGGATCATGCGCGCGAACAGGCGGGGCGGGGCAGTGGGAGGCTAGCGGGCCGCCCAATTCTGAAGCTTGAGCATGGGCACCCGCTCAAATTTACGAGTGTTGTTGCTGACCAGCGTGAGCTTTAGCGCGAGTGCATGCGCTGCAATCCAGAGAGCGTTGTTGCCGATTGGGGTGCCGCCTCAAACTGCTGCTGCGCCACCTCGCGAAGCGCCTCCACCAGCCGCATGGCCGCTGGACTCACCGACCCGCGCCGGCGCCGTGTGATGCCCACGATTCGCGTCCAGTCGGTGCCCTGCACATTGAGCGGGACCAGCTGGCGCGCCTGCACCTCCCACCAGATCAGCTCGCGCGGGATGAAGGTGAGCGCATCGCTTTGCATCACCAGCGCCTTCATCAGCACGGTGGAGGTGGTTTCGGTCTGCGCTTGGGGCGGCTCGAGCCCGTGCCGGGTGAAAAAATCGTCGAAGGCCAGCCGTTCAAGCTCGCGCTGTCGGGGCAGGATCCAGCGCTCGCGGGCAAGCAGCGCGGGCGCGATCGCGCGCTGACGCGCAAGCGGGTGGCCGGCGCGCGCCACCACCACGCCGGTTTCGGTGAAGAGCGCCTCATGCGTGAGCGCAGCGTCGGTGGCGCGTGCGGGTACCGATGACAGCGCGAAGTCGACCTCCCCCTGCTTCACCCAGGGCATGAGCGACTCATTGAGTCCGTACAGCACGGTGACCCGAAGCTCGGGATGCGAATTGGCGAGTTGCAGCAGCGCCTGCGGCAGCAGGCGGTTGGCTTCGGTGGGGCCACAGCCCACCAGTACATGGCCACTGCGTGAGCCCTTGAGGGCTTCAATCGCGCCAGTGGCGTTGCGAAGCTCGGCCTCGACCACCTGCCCGTGCTGCAGCAGCGCTTCGCCGGCGGGCGTGGGCGCGACGCCGAATCGGCCACGATCGAGAAGCCGTACATCGAGCGTTCGCTCGAGTGCCTTGATGCTCTTCGAGAGCGCCGGCTGGGATACGCCTAGCTCGGCGGCGGCTTCGGTGAGATTGCCGTGGCGGACCGCAGCAAGGAACATCTGAACTTTTCGATAATCCATAACCTATAGTAATGGAAATGGCATGGATGGTTGTTGGTTGGGGGAAAGTGCTTTGCTAAGGTGATGCGTTTCCGAATCCAGCCGGAGTGCCGCATGAGCGCGATCAACCTCGACTATCTGGTGCAGCCCGACCGCGTGCACCGCAGCGTCTATACCGACCCCACCCTCTTCGATCTCGAGATGGAGCACGTCTTCGAGAAAATCTGGGTGTATTGCGGCCATGAATCACAGGTGAAGAAGCCGGGCGATTACTGGACCCTGCAGATTGGCCGTCAGCCGATGGTGATGGTGCGCGGTGAGGACATGCGTATTCATGTGCTCTACAACCGCTGCCCGCACCGCGGCGTGATGCTTTGCGGCAACCAGAGCGGCAATACCGGCAAGCATTTCGTGTGTTCGTATCACGCCTGGAGCTTCAAGCTCGATGGCCGTATCAGCGCGATTCCGCTCGCCAAGGGCTACGACGGCACGCGGCTCACGTTTGACGATCCACAGGCGAGCATGGTGCCAGCGGCGCGCGTCGACAGTTACCGCGGCTTTGTGTTTGCGAGTCTGTCGCCCACCGGGCCCTCGCTCACTGAATTTCTCGGCGATTCCAAGGTGGCGTTTGACGACATCTGCGATCGCTCGCCGGAAGGTGAGGTGGAGGCGGTACCCGTTTGCCACCGCGTGATGCAGCGTTCGAACTGGAAGTTCTTCATGGAGAACCAGCTCGATGCCCTGCATCCGTCGGTTACCCATCAGTCCACCGGCGTGCCTGCACGGCGCGTCGAGAACCGGCTGAAGGCCGAACAGGGCAAGGCGCCGTTGTTTTTCCACTATCTGTCCACCTTTGCCTCGAGCTTTGATCAGTGGGATAGCGTGCAGACCGTCAATTTCCCGAACGGTCACGGCATTCTCAAGGCCTATATGGGGCTCCGACCGACCGACCCCGATACGCTTGAGTATGAAGCGCTGATGAAGAAAGCCTACGGCGAAGCGAAGGCCGAGGAATATCTGTCGCGAAGCATCCATCATGTGCTGGTCTATCCCTATCTGTCGGTGCAGTCGCCGCTCCAGCAGTTACGCTGTCTGCGTCCGATCGGACCCGATCGCACGCTGTCTGAGATCTGGCACTTCCGCCTGAAGGGGGTGCCCGAGGCGATCTATCGGCGTTCGCTCTGGTACTTCAACCTGGTCAACTCCCCGGCCACCATGATCAATGCCGATGACCTTGAAAACTGGACCAAGGGCCAGTGGGGCCTGCAGTCCAAAGGTGGTGACTGGGTGAGCTTCCACCGTGAGCATGGCCGCGATACCGAGACCGATGGCGTGTCCTACTCGAACAAGGGCACCTCGGAAGTCGTGATGCGCAATCAGTTCAAGGCCTGGAAGGCCTACATGCAGCCGGCGGTCGCCGGCGCGGCAGCCTGAAAGGAGATTGGCGATGGAACGCAAGGATGTCAGCCAGGCCCTCGGCACCGGCGTGGTGATCGAGGCGATTGAATCGATGACCGGCGCCGAGTCGATTGCGCCTGAACACGTGGGCCGTGGGCGCCTGCCCGCGACCGGCTATCTGCCACATGCCGCAGCGGTCGATCCTGCGCTGCAACGGGAAGTGGAAACGCTGCTCTATCGCCAGGCTGCGATGCTCGATGCGAAAGCCTGGTCGGAGTGGTGTGGTCTGTTCAGCGACCATGGCATTTATTGGATGCCTGCCACGCCCGACCAGACTGACTGGGAGGGGCAGCCCTCGATCTTTGCCGAAGACGGCCTGCTTCGCGAGGTTCGCATGGGCCGGCTTCAGCACCCCAATGCCTGGTCACAGGCCGCCAGCTGGGCGACCAACCATCTGGTGGGCAACGTAATCATCGAATCGGCGGCGCCCGACCGGGTCGAGGTCTATTCCCGGTTCCAGATGATGGAAATGCGGCGCGACGACATCCGGCACTTTGCCGGGAGCTACCGGCATACCCTGGTCCGGGAGCAGGGAACGCTAAAAATTGCGCTCCAGCGGGTTGATCTGACTAACGGTCAAGGGCTTTACGAGTACGTGTTGCAGGCCTGGGTCTGAGGTTAAAACTGGGGGGCTCGCTGTGCCGCGCTTGATCGGCATGCCGCTGGCGGCTGGGCTGCAATCAGCTTTGCCGCTTCCCATCAAGGGTATTGACCCCTTGTAATTGCCCTGATTCGCTACGATATCGGCTTATCTTTTGCCGGTGCCGGAGGGCAGGGTCATGAAACGAGTCATTTTGTTCATTCTCACGAACCTGGCGGTGATGCTGGTGCTCAGCATCGTTGTCAACGTTCTCGGCCTCAACCGCTTTCTGTCCAGTGCCGGGCTGAACCTTGGCACGCTGCTGGTGTTTGCGGCAGTCATGGGGTTTGGGGGCGCGTTCATTTCGCTCCTCATGAGTAAGCCCATGGCCAAATGGTCTACGGGCGCACAAATCATCAACGACTCGCCTGATCCCGGGCACCAGTGGATCGTCCGCACGGTGGCGCGCTTCTCCCAGAAGGCGGGCATCAACATGCCCGAGGTCGCCATCTACGAGGGCGAACCCAATGCCTTCGCGACCGGCGCCTTCAAGAATTCGGCCCTGGTGGCAGTGTCCACGGGGCTCCTTCAGTCCATGAGTCGGGATGAAGTCGAGGCGGTCATTGGCCATGAGGTGGCGCATGTGGCCAATGGCGACATGGTCACGCTCACGCTCATTCAAGGCGTCATGAACACGTTCGTGGTGTTCATCTCCCGGGTCGTGGGCTATGTGGTCGACCGCATGATTCTTCAAAATAAAGACGATGCCCCGGGCATGGGCTACATCATTACCACCATCGTCATGGACATTCTCCTGGGCGTGCTTGCGGCCATGGTCGTCGCCTGGTTCTCCCGCCAGCGCGAATATCGTGCTGATTCCGGAGCCGCGCAATACATGGGGCAGCGCCAGTCCATGATCAACGCGCTCGCACGGCTGGGCAACCTTGATCCGGGCGAGCTTCCCAAGACCGTACAGAACATGGGCATCAGCTCGCGGCCGAGCGGCATCATGGCGCTGTTTTCCAGCCACCCGCCGATCGAGGAACGTATTCGCGCGCTCCAGGCGCAGTAAACCGGTCGCGGGGGCCGCAACGCCCCCGCGTGCAGCCTCGATGCGACTAAGCGATGCGTGTTGGGCGCGGGCTGCGGTCGGAAAGCGCCATCATCTTCTGCACCATCTGCTCGAGCAGGGTGGCGCGTAAAGCCGGCTCTCGCTCCCACAAGTTGTGGCGTTCAAGCGGGTCGGCGTTCAAATCATAGAGCTCCCCCCAGTCGGCGCGGCCATCGTTGTCTCCTCGTTTCGAATGTCCCGATGGTACCCGGTGGTCTTTTCATGCAACCAGGCAGATCCGCCTGCAGCGGGCGGCCCATCCATCCTTTGCGTTCCAATAAACGCTTGCTATGCTCGTTGCATTCGAGCCGGATGGCACGGCCAGTCAGAAAAATTCACGGAGACCGACATGGGCGCGAGCGACGTACCAGTGCTGGAGGGCGGTTTTGCGCCGATCGAATCAGAGCGCGTCATCGAGCTCACCGATATTGAAGGTGAGATTCCGGCTGACCTCAACGGCATCCATGTTCGTAACGGCCCCAATCGGCGCTTTGAAGCACCGGGTCGCTATCACTGGTTTGATGGCGATGGCATGTTGCACTCGGTCGAGTTCGATCGTGGCCGCGCGCGGTACCGTAACCGCTGGATCCACACGGCGGGGCTGGACGAAGAATTGTCGGCCGGTCGCGCGCTGTGGCAGGGCGTGAAAGACCCCCCCCGGCGCGATCGCCCCGATCAGCCACTCAAGAACACCTCGAACACCGACGTCAAATTCTTCGCGGGTGATCTGCTGACCATGTGGTATCTGGGTGGCACGGTCTATCGCTGCGATCCGCACGATCTCTCCACGCGTGGTCCGCTCTCGCTCGATGCCCGTCTGGAAGGACTGCCGATCTCGGCTCACTCCAAGGTCGATGAGCGCACAGGCGAATTCCTGTTTTTTGCCTATGGCAAGAAGGCGCCCTACATGCACTACGGCGTGCTCGACCGGCGGGGGGCGCTACGCACCCTCATGCCGGTAGAACTGCCCGGACCGCGCCTGCCGCACGACATGGCAATCACCACGAACTACACCATCCTCCATGACCTGCCGCTCTTCTATGACATGGACGCGTTTTCGGCGGGCCGCCACAAGCTTCGCTTCTACGAGCAGATGCCCGCGCGCTTTGGCATCGTTCCCCGGCACGGCAACCCCAGCCAGATTCGCTGGTTCGAGGCCAACCCCATCTACATCTATCACGTGTCCAACGCCTGGGAAGAAGATGATGGGCAGGGCGGCACTGAAATCGTGATGACCGGCACACCATTCAAGTTCCCACGCCGGCCCGACGGCATGATCGACGCTGCGAAGGTGCCACGCTATTTCGCCGAACTTGATAACGACTGCATGTTCTACGAGTGGCGGTTCAACCTGCGCACCGGTCAGACCCGCGAGCGCGTCATTGATGATTTCATCAACACCGAATTTCCTGTCATCAACTCCACCATGCAGGGTGTGCGCACACGCTACTCATGGAACCTGTTGATGGGTCGGGTCAACCGACCTGAAGAACCGCGTTTTGGGGGTCTCGCCCGCTACGATCTTGAAACCGGCCGTTGTCAGGTCTATCACGAAGGTCCATCGAAGTGGTGGAGCGAGGCACCCTTTGCGCCGGCCGACGCCATGAAGGCCGAGGACGATGGCTATCTGGTGGGCTTCATGACCGACCACGAGACGCTGCAGTCCTACTGCACGGTGTTCGATGCCCGCGATGTGAGCCGTGGTCCGGTAGCCCGCATCCGCGTGCCCGAGCGTGTCCCCAATGGCTTTCATGCCACGTGGGTGAGCGCTGAGCGCCTGCGGCGAGGCTGGTGACACGCGCGCTGCCTGCCGCTTCATCAGGATGGACGCTGCGCTCGCCCAGCTGCTTCAGCTGATTGCAAACGGTATTGCAATCGGCGCCATCTACGCGCTGGTGGCGCTGGGGCTGGTGCTCACCTATAAGGCAACCGAGGTGCTCAATTTTGCACACGGTGATGTGCTGATGGCCTCGGCGTTCGTGGGCTGGGCGCTGATCGCCGGGGCTGGCTGGCCCTTCTGGCTCGCGATTCCGGTGGTGCTTGGGTTTGCCGCAGCGCTTGGCTGGGCAATCGACCGTCAGCTTCTGCGGCGTATTGCTGGGCAGCCGCAGTTTGCCGGCGTGATGCTCACCATTGCCATTGCGTTCATGATTCGTGGTGCGGTGAGCATGGTGTTCGGTCCGGACTCGCGCCGCTTCGAGGTGCCGTTCCAGGGCCGCACCCAGATCGGGCCGTTGGTGATCAATGACCTGAACCTGGTGATCCTGGGGGTCGCCCTGCTGATCACCGTCACCTTGTTTGCCTTCCTGGGCCGTACGCGGCTGGGGCTCGCCATTCAGGCGTCGTCGCAGAACCAGCTGGCAGCCTATCTCAACGGCATTCGGGTAAAGGCACTGTCATCGCTCGTCTGGGCGCTATCGGGGGCCATCTCGGCGGTGTGCGGGCTGCTGCTCGCGCCGGTGGCGCTGGTCGATATCGGGCTCTGGGTGGTGGTGTTGAAGGCGCTGGCGGCGCTGGTGCTGGGCGGCTTTGGCAGTGTGCCCGGCGCCATTCTGGGCGGCGTGCTGATTGGCGTGATCGAGCAACTGGCCGGTGTGTATCTGCCCGATGGCAGCAAAGACGTGGCGGCCTATCTGGTGCTGATTGGCGTGCTGGTGGTCTGGCCGCGCGGCCTCCTTGGCGAAGCGCACGGGCGACGGGTCTGAGGCCATGCGTTTTCCCTACGACACCTCCTATCTCGATGGCCTGCGGCTGGTCCGTTACCGGCAGGACTGGGTTTTATGGGGGCTGCTGCTCGCCCTATTGATTGCTGCGCCCGCCTTCCTGCCTAAATTCTTCATTGGCGAAGTGACCTATCTCTTCATTCTGTGTCTGGCGAGCCTGGGTCTCATGGTGCTCACCGGCTACACCGGGCAAGTGTCGCTGGGGCATGCCGCATTCATCGCAATCGGCGCCTATTCGCATGCGTGGTTGCTCACTCAGGGTATGCCCTGGATGCTGAGCGTGGCGGGTGCCACCGCACTGTCAGCGCTGGTGGGCCTCTTGATCGGCCTGCCCGCCATTCGGGTGTCCGGTCTGTATCTGGCCATGGTCACGCTCGCCTTTTCAATGGTCATTGAACAGGTGGCGGGTCGCTGGAAGAGCGTGACGGGCGGGCATAACGGGATGCCAGTCCCCGACCTCGTGGTCTTTGGCCTTTCGCTGGGCGGGCTCAAGCCCTTCTACTACCTGAGTCTTACGGTCCTGGTGATGGTGGTGCTGGGGCTGGCCAATCTGATGCGAAGCCAGACGGGGCGGGCGTTCATCGGGGTGCGCGATTCCGAAGCCGCAGCGCATGCGTTGGGCATCCAGGTGGCGGGGACCAAGGTGCTTGCTTTTGTCGTGTCGGCGGCGGTGACCGGGCTGTCCGGAGCTTTGCTTGCCCACCATGTGCAGTTCCTCTCGCCCGAGGCCTTCAGCATGCTGCTGTCACTTGAACTGGTGCTGATGGTGGTGATCGGCGGGCTGGGGTCGCTTCGCGGGGCGGTGCTGGGGGCGCTTCTGATCGGCATGCTGCCCACGCTCATCTCGCGCGTAAAGCCGCTGCTGCCCGATCACATCGCCAAGCAGATGGGGCTGGAGATTTTCATGTTTGGCCTGGTGCTCGCGCTCTTCGTGCTGTTCGAGCCGCGCGGCTTAAATGGCCGATGGCTCAAGTTCCGCGCTTTCCTGGAGAGCTTTCCGCTTTATCGGCGCGATACCTTCCGGCGCGGCAAGACCTACATGAAGTCGGAGCGCTACCGATGAGCGCAGGCAGTCCGTCGCTCGATCACGGCCCCATGCTCGAGGTCGAGAATCTGTCGCTCGCTTTTGGTGGTGTGCGGGCAATCGATGCCCTCAGTTTTTCGGTGGATCGTGGCGAGGTGTTTGCGATCAT
>JAGWXN010000477.1 GCA_018969885.1 Betaproteobacteria bacterium
CTGTTCGTGCTCACCACCCGCACCATGCACTGGTTCCTGAAGCGCGGCTTCGTTCAGTCAACGATCGAGCAATTGCCCACCGAGCGTCGGCGCCTCTACAACTGGCAGCGCATGTCGCAGGTGCTGATCAAGGACCTCTGATGGCCCTGGTGCGAACCCGTGCATCGCGCGGGGTAGTCGGGCCCGAAAGCGGTATGCTCCGCACACACCACAAGGGGAGTTTTCAATGACGCGCAGCGTTTTTTGCGTGAAGCTTCAGCGCGAGGCAACCGGCCTCGATTTCCCGCCCTACCCGGGCGAACTGGGTAAGCGGCTTTGGGAGAGCGTGAGCAAGGAAGCCTGGCAGGAATGGATCCGGCATCAGACCATGCTGGTCAATGAAAACCGGCTGAATCTGGCCGATGCGCGGGCGCGAAAGTATCTGGCTACGCAAATGGAAAAATATTTCTTTGGTGACGGCGGCGACAAGCCCGCCGGCTACGTCCCGCCTAGCGAGTAGCGGGCGCGGCGCCGGCCGCGCGCCGCTCTTCCACCCCCTCGGGCGTGGCCACCAGCGCCACGCTCGCCGGCTGGCGGGCAAAGAGTCCCACGGTCACTACGCCGGCCCACTGATTGATTTCCGCTTCGAGCGAATCAGGCTGGGTGATGCTGAGCCCCGCGACATCGAGGATGAGGTTGCCGTTATCAGTGACCTTGCCTTCGCGCACGGTGGGCACGCCGCCTATGAGCCGCAGGCGCACACTCACCAACTCAACAGCCATGGGAATGACCTCCACCGGGAGCGGGAACCGCCCCAGGCAATCCACCCATTTGCTGCGATCGACGATGCAGACAAAGCGCTCGCTTGCAGCGGCCACGATTTTCTCGCGCGTAAGCGCACCGCCTCCGCCCTTCACCATTTGCAGCGACGCGTTGATTTCGTCGGCGCCATCGACATAAACAGGAATCCGACGACCTGCGGCAATCACCTCGTTCAGATCCAGCACGTTGATGCCCTGCGCACGCAGGCGCTCGGTGGAGCCCGACGAACTGGACACGGCGGTTGGAAATTGATCGCGCCGCGCGCCCAGTTCCTCGATGAAGAAATTGACGGTGGAGCCGCTGCCAACGCCCACGACTTCGCCGGGCAGCAGATGGTCGATGGCCGCGCGCGCAGCCGCCCGCTTGAGGCGGTCCTGGGGGGTGTTTGAGGTTGTCATCCGATGATTGTAATGGGCGGGCGGGCGCCGATAGAATCGGGCGGGCTTGACGAGCATTCAACGAGGAGACAACCAATGAAAAAAGCATACAGCCATCTGCTCCCCCTTCGTACGATTCTCAGCGCAGCGGTGATCGGCATGGCGGGCCTTGCGCTCGCGTCTGCCGCGCAAGCGCAATCTGTCTGGCCGGGTAAGCCGGTTCGCATCATGGTCGGCGCCTCGGCGGGTGGTGGCACGGATGTGATCGCCCGCATGCTCGCTGACCGGTTCGCCGACACCTGGAAGCAGAGCTTCGTGGTGGAAAACCGCCCGGGCGCCTCAAATACGATCGCGGCAGACCTCACCGCCAAAGCCGCGCCCGACGGGCACACCCTGCTGGTCGCGACCAACACCGGACAGGCGATTGCGCCCCATATGCTGAAGCTCTCCTACGATCCGCTCAAGGATCTGCAGCCGGTTGGGATGATTGTCGAAGTGCCCAACGTGGTGCTGGTGTCGGCCACGCTACCGATCAAGACGGCGGCCGAGCTGATCGCCGACATGAAGGCCAAGCCGCAGGGCTATCGCTACGGATCGTCGGGTGTGGGGAGCACCCAGCATCTGGCCGGTGAAGCGTTCGATCTCGCCACCGGGGTGAAGTCGATTCATGTGCCCTACAAGGGCAGCAGCCAGGCGCATGTGGATGTCATCAGCGGAGCGGTGCAGCTGATGTTTGACACCACGTCGTCTTCCATGCCGCAGATTCGCGCGGGCAAGATGCGGCCGCTTGCCGTGATGTCGCCGCGGCGCTCAGCGCAATTGCCGGAGGTTCCCACGCTTGCCGAGGCGGGGGTTCCGAGCCTTGAGATGTCCACGTGGTACGGGTTGTTTGTCACAGGCGGCACGCCGGCCCCGGTGGTGGCCCTCCTGCATAACGAACTCAGGCGCGTGCTGACACTTCCGGAGGTGTCACAGAAACTCGCAGGACTGGGAGGCGAGCAGCGTGACATGACCATTGAGGCGTTTGCGGCGTTCAACCGGGCCGAGTTCCAGCGGTTTGGCAAGCTGATCGCGGAGGC
>JAGWXN010000478.1 GCA_018969885.1 Betaproteobacteria bacterium
GCGGCAATCTGCGAATCGAGCGAAGTGTCTGGCGCCCCCCGCGCGTCCGCGGGCATGGCAGCCCAACGCTGCAGCCGCGCGGCAATGATTCGCGCGAGCATTGCGGGCGAGAGCTCACCCGCCTCGGGTACAAGCGGCGCATCGCGTTCGTCGCGCTTTCCAGTGACCCGCGGGCGGGTATCGAGCGGGAACAGAATTTCCTTCAGCTGCGATTCGATCAGCGCACGCTTTTCCTCGATGACCAGCACCTCATCGCAGCCCGCGCAGAACTCACGCGCGCTCTCGGGCTCAAGCGGCCAGGGCATGGCTACGCGGTAGACGCGCAGGCCAATACGGCGCGCGGTCGCGTCGTCGATGCCCAACTCCACCAGCGCCTGCATGGTGTCGAGATAGGCCTTGCCGCTCGACACAATGCCAAGCCGCGCGGGCTCACCATCGGCGCGGCCGAGGGCGTTGCGGTCAAGTCGATTGGCTCGCGCATAGGCGCGCACCGCGGGAAGTTTCCATCGCACCAGGCGCTCTTCGAGCTTGAGGAAGGGTTCCTCGGGCCAGCGCGAATTGAGCCCGCCAGGGGGCATGGGGACATCCTGCGGCAGCACAATGTTCAGACGCTCGGCCGACACATCCACGATGCCCGCGGTCTCGAGCGTATCGGTCACGGCTTTAAAGCCCACCCAGCAGCCAGAGAACCGTGACATCGCGAAGCCATGCAGGCCCAGATCGAGGTAGTCCTGCACCGTGGCGGGCGCAAGCACCGGCATGGAGACCGCGATGAAAATATGGTCGGTCTGCGCGGCTACGGTTGAGGACTTTGCGCCGTGATCATCACCGCCAATCGCCAGCACCCCGCCATGCGCCGCACTTCCTGCCTGATTGGCGTGACGAAACGCGTCGCCGGTTCGGTCAACACCCGGTCCCTTGCCGTACCAGATCGAGAACACGCCGTCGTACTGCGCACCCGGAAAAAAATGTAGCTGCTGCGTGCCCCAGATGGCGGTGGCCGCCAGGTCTTCGTTGAGGCCCGGTACAAACCGCACATGATGATCATCAAGGTGCTTGCGCGCGCGCCACAGCGCCTGATCATAGGCGCCGATCGGCGAACCGCGATAGCCGCTGATATAGCCGCCCGTGTTCAGCCCGGCGGCGAGGTCGCGCCGACGCTGCATCAGGGGCAGTCTCACCAGCGCCTGGGTACCGGTCAGATAGACCTGCCCGCTGTCGGCGGTGTATTTGTCATCGAGCTGCACATCTCGCAGCATCGGCTCGGCCGGCATGTTCATCGGCGTCCTCCGTTGGTCGCAGGCAATTATGAGGCTGTTGTCCGAAGCCTGCTTGGCGCATGTCGAACCGAGGCGCGCCGGCCTCAATGTCCGTCAGCTGGCGATCTGGCCACCGAGCGCAAGCGCCCCGCTGCGCAGCCGCGCTATCGCATCATCAACCCTTGCCGTATCGCCCTTTGCGCCAAGCTCAATGTGCCGGCGGCTGCCGTCTTCGCCCACCGACGGCAGACTGAAGGTGCGGATGCCAGGCAGTTCGCGCTCAACCGCTTCCATGAGCGGTGTGATGGTGGACTCTGCGAGTTCATAGACCAGGAACGAGCGTTCCGCGCGTTCGGCCTCGGGCCGCTGGGTGGCGAGCTCACCATCGAGCAATGCCTCGATCATCGGCCACGCCATCACCGGAAAACCCGGCACAAAATAATGACCACGAATGGCAAAGCCCGGAATGCGGTTGTAGGGATTGGGGATGATGCGCGCCCCGGCAGGAAACTCGCCCATCTTGAGCCGTTGGCGATTTTCAGGCGCCTGGGGATCGGTCGGCGCTTTACCCTCGCGCGCCATCTCCGCCGCCCGCTGCCGGATCAGCTCGGCCGCCTCCGGGTGCAGGACCAGTTCGACGCCAAGCGCCTCGGCGGCGGCCTGCCGGGTGTGATCGTCGGGTGTCGCGCCAATGCCGCCGCACGACAGCACCGTATCGCCGCTTGCAAAGGTGTCGCGAAGCGCGTGCACGAGTCGGGCCCGGTCGTCGCCCAGATACCGCACCCAGGAAAGCTCCATGCCGCGCGCGGTCACCAGTTCAAGCACCTTCGAGAAATGCTTGTCCTGACGCCTGCCCGACAGGATTTCGTCACCCACAATGATCAGACCCAGTGCCATGCCTTGCCTCTGCGCTTGTGCGCCTGTAAGCCGCGGTGGATACCCTCGTCCGCGGGTGTCGAACGCCCGCGAGCGTCAAGCCCGTCCGAACATTCGACC
>JAGWXN010000054.1 GCA_018969885.1 Betaproteobacteria bacterium
TAATCCTTGACCGCAATACCTTCGCCGCCCGATAACGGACCCACCACGATGTCGACCTTATCCTGCTCGGCGAGCTTGCGGACTGCGTTGACCGCGACATCCGGGTTGGCGTTGGACGAGGCCTTGATCATTTCGATCTTACGTCCTGCGACCACCCCACCCCGCTCCTTGATGGCGAGTTCAGCGCCCCGCATGCCGTCGGCACCACCTGCGGCAAATGGGCCTTCCAGCGTGGCGAGCACGCCGATCTTGACCGGAGCGCCCTGCGCCCAGGCGACGCTCGTGAGGGTAGCCGCGACCGCGGCGCCCGTCATCGAGCGAATCCAGATCCGTTTGGTCTCCTTCATCTTCTTCTCCTTGCTGAAATGCGCTCAGTGGCGCTGGGTTGGTCCATCGGAATGGGACAAATGAGCCTGCTGCTGGGCATCAAACCGGCGGCGAAACTTTGACCACAGCCCGAGCAGGCCGTCGGGTGAGAACAGTACGATGGCGAGGAACACCGCGCCGATCACGAGGTTGAAACGCTCGCGGTCGATCAGGTCGATTGCAAAGGTCTGGAGCAGGACGAACACGATCGCGCCGAGGAATGCGCCAATGGGGTGCCGCATGCCGCCAAGTACCGCGATAACCAGAATGTTGATCTGCCAGCCCGTGTTGACCGAGCCAGGTGTGATGAGTCCGTTGTACCAGACGAGGAGTACGCCGCCGATGGCGGCTAGCAATCCGCCAAAGGCGTAGGCGGCAACCCTGTGTGCTACCACATTGAACCCGAGCGCGGCCATCCGTCGCGGGTTATCGCGAACACCCTGGAGCGCAATGCCGAACGGTGTACGAATCAGCCATTTGACCGCCAGGTATCCCGCCAGAGCCCAGAAGAGACAGAGGTAGAAGAATGGGATGGGCTCGCGCCAGTTGAGACCGAAGACATCGGGCGGATAAACCTTCTGAAAGCCCTGAAAGCCATTGAATAGTGTGTAGTTCTGCAACGCCAGGTAATAGAACGCGACGCCAAAGGCGAGCGTGATCATGATGGTGTAGATACCCTCGGTACGAACCGACAGCCAGCCCACTAGCGTCGCAAAGGTGGTGGCGATGAGTAGGGAAAACAAAACAGCCACCCACCAGGGCCATCCCAGGCTGATTGGCGTGCTGCTTTCGCCGAAAATCGCCACGGCGTAACCCGCCACCCCCGCAACTGACATCTGGGCAAGCGAGACGATGCCGCCATAGCCACCAAGGAACGTGAGCGACAGTGCGATCAGGCCCAACACCAGCGATTGTGCTGCGACCTGGAAGGTGAAGAAAGGTGAGGCGATCAGGGGGTAGACAAGCGCCAGCAGGAAGATCAGCACATGTCGAGCCGAGAGGTGACGCCACAGAAACTTGAGCCAGCGCGGCGCATCGCTTGATGCGTATGGGTCAACGGTGGTGGACCCGCTTCCACCGAGCGGGACTGACGCTGCGCGCGGCAAAGAACGAGACGGAGTGAGTCCACTCTGCATGGCCCGCCGCCAGCGGCTCGCGCTCATGCCGGTCGCCCCAGGATGCCACGCGGCCGAAATGCCAGCACCAGAATCAGGATCACGAAGGTGAACACCACGCTGTAGGTGGGCGCATAAGCGAGCCCGAAGGTCTCAGCAAGCCCGAGGATCACCGCACCGATCGCTGCTCCCACCACGCTGCCCATCCCGCCCACGATCACGACAATCAGTGAAGCAAGCAGGAGTCGTGTGTCCTCGCCAGGCACCATGGACAGTTCAACGGCTCCGATCACGCCGCCAAAGCCTGCAAGGCCTGCTCCAAGCATGAAGGTGATTGCGAAAACCAGGTTTACGTTTACGCCCGAGGCCGCGAGCATGTTGCGGTCGTCGACGCCTGCTCGGATCATGGCGCCCACGCGGGTTCGGGTAAGCAGCCACCAGAGGAAAACACCGATCGCGATACCAAACGCGAGCAGGCTAAGCCGATACGCGGAATAGGCTTTGATGAGCGGAATACCCCGAATCGGTCCGTGAAGCCAATCCGGTGCGTCCATCTGGTGCACCTGTGCGGTGAATGCCCAAAGCAGCAGGTCGGCGATGACAATCGACAAGCCAATGGTGACCATGGTCTGCCGCATGTCCTCGCCCTGCATGTGGCGCAGGATCAGAACCTGCATCACCAGACCGACGATCGCCGCGGCCAGAAAGCCTGCTGCGACCGCCAGAATCCACCAGCCAGTGGTTTCGGCGACCATGAAACCGACATAGCCACCGAGCAGATACAGCGATCCATGCGCGAGGTTCACGTTACGCATGAGACCGAATACGAGGGTAAAGCCGGATGCCACGATGAAATAGAGCGAGGCAAGCGTAAGGCCATTCAACAGCGTGACGAAATAGAGCCGCGTGTTGTCTGCAATCGCCCAGATCGAGAAGATCGCGATCGGTCCGCCGATCAAGAGCCACAACCACTGACGGGTACTCCACCTCATGCGGCGCTCACCCAGCTACGGGCCTGGTCAACCGGCGGCGACTTGGCAAATACACCGTCTTTCATGACGGCCAGAATCCGCTTTGGATCGCGCAGGATCGACAGGTTGGCGAGCGGGTCGCCATCGAGAAGCATCAGGTCAGCCAGGTAGCCTTCCTTAACCAGGCCCAGCTCGTTGGGCCGCAGCATGACCTGACCGCCATAGAGCGTGCACGAGCGGATCGCCTCCATGGGAGTAAAGCCGAGGTGCCTTACGAACAACTCCAGATCACGCGCATTCTGCAAATGAGGGTTGAACGCAAAACCATAGTCGCCCCCAGGCAGCACGCGAATGCCTCTGCGGTGCATGGCCTTGAGCGATTCACACGCTGCTGCCCACTCTTCTTCATACCCCATCGAAACCGCTTTCTCGCGGCTGACGCCCCAGGGTTCGGCCTCATTGAGCAGGGCGTAGATGATGCCGATTCCGGGCACAACGAAGACCTCATCGCGGGCTGCCTCAAGCATGTCGAGTGCTTCGGTGTCGGTGAAGCTTGCGTGATAGATCATGCGGATGCCGTGCCGCAACGCCTGCTTGACACTTGCACAGGAGCGCGCGTGCACGATGATGCGTTTGCCGCGCATCTTCACTTCCTCAGCGCAGGCAGCCACCTCGGCATCGGTCATCCAGGTGGTCTTCGCGTCGGCACCTGGTACGAAGTTATCGCCCGACAGATTGAGCTTGACCGCGTCCACGCCGTACTTGAGGAACATGCGAGTGACCCGGCGCAGATCCTCGGCGCCGTTGACCACTACGCCAAAGCTGAAGTCGGGGAAGGGCAAGTGCGGCAGCATCTCGTCGCCGAGACCACCGGGAACGGTGATTTCCTGGCTCGCCGCGAGATAGCGCGGCCCTGGAATTTGCCCCGCCTCAATCGCATTGCGGATTACTACGTCGAGCCTGGGCTTCGCACAGGCCGCGCCCACGCAGGAGGTAAAGCCTGCTTTGAGATAGTTGTGAGCGACTTTGGCCGACCACAGCACATGCTCTTCCAGCGGCATGGTCTGGATGGCAGCGAGCGTCGGGGCGTCATTCCAGGAGAAATGCGTGTGAGCCTCAGTCATGCCCGGCATCAGCGTGGCGCCTGCGCCATCGATCACCATTGCGTCGCCTGCGCTTACGCCACCCAGGCTTCGCGTGATCTGCACAATACGCGAGCCGCGTACACGCACACTCCCCGAGTAAGTCAGCTGCCCCGACCCGTCAAGAATACGGACGTTGGTGAATAGGGTTTCGGTCGGGGCGCGGGCCATGGATATCTCCGTGCGGGTCGTCGCGCAGTGGTTGGGGGGCCGCTCAGGCGGCCCAGCGCGTGGTGCGCGCATGTCGGGCGGGCGGTGCCCGATGAAACTCGCCGTCCTTCATGACTGCGAGAATGCGCTCTCGGTCCTGAAGGATGGTGATATCGGATAGCGGGTCGCCGTCAATCAGAAGCAAGTCGGCAAAGCAGCCCTCGCGGATATAGCCGATCTGCTTGCCCATTTTCATCATCGGCCCGCCCCAGGCGGTGGCTGACAGCAACGCTTCCATTGGGCTCATGCCAACAAACTTGACGAAATATTCGAGGTCTTTTGCATTGGTGCCGTGCGGTGTCCAGGCAAAGCCGTAATCGCCGCCAGGCAAGATCCGGATGCCGCGTCGGCGCATGGCCTTCATGCTCTCGATGGCGGCTTCGAGCTCGCGGTGGTAACCCATCTTGCGCGTGACCTCGGGCGTGAGGCCCCAGGCGCTGGCGTGGTGGCTGGTGTTGATCAGCCAGGCGAGCCCGGGGGCCACGAAATGGTCAAATTTGTGCGCTTCGAGCAGATCGAGCGCTTCCTCGTCAGCGAAACTTGCGTGGTAGATCACTTCGATCCCATGCCGAATGCACTGCTTGATCGACCAGGTGGACCGTGCGTGCGCGGCCACACGTTTGCCCCAGGCTTTTGCCTCCTGCACGCACACCGCGATTTCTTCCTCGGTGAACTGACTCATCTCGGAGGGCATGCCCGTAATGGATTCGCCCGAGAGGTTGATCTTGAGCGTGTCGACGCCGTACTTGCAGAACATACGCACGCAGCGACGCATCTCCTCGGCGCCACTGACCACCGCGCCGAAGGCAAACTCGGGCTGTGGCAGGTGGGGGGCAGTGGTGTCGCCTAAACCCCCGGGCACTGTGATCTCCTGGCTCGCTGCGAGGTATCGGGGGCCAATGATGGTGCCATCATTGATGGCGTTACGGATTACGACATCGAGCCGAGGCTTGGCAGTGGCTGCGCCCACGCAGGACGTCCATCCCATGTCGAGATAACGCCTCGCCACCTGTGCGCACCAGAGAATGTGCTCCTCAGGGGGCATACGCTGGATTGATTCGAGGCTGGGCTGGTCATTCCAGGAGAAATGTGTGTGCGCTTCGATCATTCCCGGCATGAGGAACGCGCCCGCGCCATCGATCACCTGTGCGCCTGCAACGGGTGCTGAGCGCATGCCTCGGGCGGTCTCCACCACACGCGAAATACGGTTGCCCTGGACCAGAACCTCGCCGGTGAAAGGCGCTTCGCCACCGCCATCAAATACGCGCACATTGGTGAACAGCACATTGGCCATGGTCAGGCGGCTCCGGTTGCGAGAGCTGTCAGGTAGGGGCGCTCTGGGCGGCGGTTGGCGGTGGCGATGAAGTCACCGATCTCACGCAGGCACTCCGCGGGTCGCTCGAGCGGTTGCCAGTGACCGCAGCGTGGGAAAACCCGCATGCGGACATCAGGCGAGCTGATGAGACGATCGGCGAGGGCGCGCACCGACTGAGGCGGGGCCACAGCGTCTTCCTCGCCTGTCAGAAGGAGTACGGGTGCCGAAATTCGATCGAGCGGCGCGCTGCGTGCCTGGGCGAGCGCTTCGCACGTGCGGGCATATCCCTCCGGACAACTTCGTGCAACCGAATCGCGCACGAAGGCTGCCACGAGTGGTTGCCGGGCTCGCGTCTCGGACGATAGTGCGGCCGCGACGGTTTGATCGGCGATGGTCTGCAGGCCCGCTACGCCTTGACTGCGGGCGAGTGCAGCCCGGGCGAGAAGGGGCGGGCGCGCACCGCTGGCGGGCTCGGAGAGCGGACCAATCAATGTGAGGCTTGCAACGCGCTTCGGATGCAGCACCGCAAAGTGCTGGGTCACAATGGTGCCAAGCGAGTGGGCGAGCCAGTGTGCACGGGTAATGGCCAGGCGCTCGCAAATCTGTTCCAGGCACCCTACGAAGCGCTCAATGGAGATCTCACCCTCGGCGCGAGCTGAACGGGCACTGCCAGGTAATTCGACGCGAACGACGCGATAACGCGATAGCCCGGGTGCGAGCGGTGTCCAGACGTTGGCGCTACCGCCCAGGCCGTGCACACATACGATAGCCTCGCCTTCGCCCGTGTCTTCAACCGCGACCCGGTCGACGCTATGCAGGGTCATACCGCCCTCGCCATTCGTACAGCAAGGACAGGCGCCGGTCTTCGGACGGGCGGACATGGAATGGTCACGGCGTGACCGCTGTGGTGCATCCGGCTGGTCTCCTTTGTGTCCCGCCTGCTGCACGACCTGGGCGCAGGACGCGGCGGCGGGATCAGCAACCGGAAATGAGACTTGCGTCTCAAACCCTTGAGGTTGATCATAGACCGAGTTTTAAATAATCAGCAAGAACTTCCGGTTCATTTCGAGCGAGCTCCTCGGTCCGCTATACCGTCCGGTCGCGTTATCCGTATAAGGCAGTCGATTGGGTCATCGTGATCTCAAACTAAGCGAAGCGCCGCTAGCGCCGCTTCGGGGCGTACGGGCGGCAACCTATCGTCTGCTGCTCTCGGCCGCCATGCAGCTCATTCGGGAGGCGGGGCATGTGCCGGCAGTGGCTGAAGTGGCGCGTCGCTGCGGTGTGTCACGGGCGACTGCGTATCGCTATTTCCCTTCTCGGAGTGCGCTCATCGTCGCTGTGATGGACGAATCGCTTGGCCCGGTCCGCCGCTTTTCCTCCAAGCACCCAGATGGCCCGCGCCGGGTTCGCGAGGTGTTTGAAAAAACCTTCCCCCGGTTCCGTGATTTCGAGGCCCAGATGCGCGCAGCCGTTCAACTGTCGCTTGAGCACTGGGCGCGCGAGCGGGCGGGGGCGCTCGACGAGGAGCGCTTTCGCAGAGGCTTTCGCGTTCGAATCATGGGCGATGCCATCGCCCCAATGGCATCGCAGCTGTCCGCCCCGCAGCTACGCCGCTTACATCAGGCGCTCACCGTGGTGTATGGAATCGAGACCTGGGTGATTCTGAAGGACATCTGGGGACTGTCCGATCGCTCGGTCGCGCAGGTTGCGCTTTGGATGGTTGATGCGCTGATCAGGGCGGCGCTCGAGGAGTGAGCGTCGCCCATACTCTGCACTGCATCCATCGCTTGCTGAGGCTTGACGCCGGTCGTTTGCTTCAACCATGCGTTCGCCATCGACTCAGTCGGCAAACTTCCAAACCTTACGTTGCACATCCGGCGTAAGGATCCGATGTGGAACGTCACCGTCTCCCGTCTCCCGCATCTGGTAGGTATTGAGCCCGCGGAACGTTTTCAACTGAGTGAACTCCTTCATGATGATCTCGCGTGCCTTGGCCGGTGGTGTGCTGCCATCAACGCCGTTGCGGCGCAAAATGTCCGCCAGCAGCAGCATGGCGTCATAGGCAATATTGTTATTAGCCATGTTGGCGGGCACGCCGAGCGCGGGATCCTTGATGCGGTCAACATAGCGCTGCACTACGGTCTTGTAGAGTGCATTGTCGCCATTGCTTTCGTCGTTAGTGGAGAAGCCGATCGTGTGCCAGTTCGTGCCTGCGTCGCCGACGTTGTTCACGAAGGACCCCGGCCAGATGATGGAGTTGGCGAGGACCGGTTTGCGATAACCCTGTGAGGCGAATTCCTTGGCAAGCAAAATTCCCGAAGGCGTAAGCGCGACCGCGAATACGGCATCAGGGTTGAGCGCCTTCACCTTGATGGCCACCGGAGACAGATCGGTTGCGCGCGTGGAAAACTCGATCACCTCGGCTACTTGAAGCCCGTTCTTGCGCGCAAGCGCCTCGAAGATCTCTGCGCCAGCCTTGCCTGAAGCTTCCCGGACATCCGCTACGATGGCGATTCGCTTCACATCGGGGTATTTCTTTTGGAATGCCGCGAAACCCTGTGGAATGGCAGTGTCGTCGGCGGGACCTAATCGCAGCGTCCAGGGGCGAACGGTAATGCCGGGCTTGCTCGCATTGACTGTGATGGCGGGCATCTTGAGTTGATTGGCGATTGGGCTCACGGTTTCCCATTGAGTGCCGGTCATGGGGCCAATCACCCCGAACGCGCCTTCGTTCATGAGCTTTCGGAATAGAAGCACCGCCTGGCCTGGGTCAAGCTGGCTGTCTTCTGTCTGCAGCACAACCTGACTGCCATTGATCCCGCCCTTTGCGTTGATATCCTCAACCGCGATCTTCATCACGACCTCCTGCAGCTTGCCGTAGGAGGACGCGGGCCCGGTCATGATGGCGATATGACCGATCTTGATGGGTGGCTTCGACTGAGCGCCGGCGAGGGGCGCCCAGGATGCGGTGGCGAGCGCACTCGCTGCGGCCGCGGCGGTGGCCAGAAACTGTTTCCGGGTCTGCATCATGTGTCTCCTTGTGTGAATGTGATGGTGAGCGCCGTCGTGCCGATCAGCTATTTCCCAGGTAGCCCGCAACAATTGCGGGATCGTTAGCCAGTTCGCGGGCCGCGCCCTCAGCAACGAAAACGCCCTGTGAAAGCACAAAGGCGCGCTGCGCGAGCGCGAGCGCGCCCCGGACATTCTGTTCAACGATGAGGGTAGTGACTCCGGCGTCGCGCAACTCCGCGAGCACCTGAAACACTTCTCGGGTTAGCAGCGGCGATAGCCCAAGGGAAGGCTCATCAACCAGCAGGATCTGGGGCGGGTTGATGATTGCACGGGCTAGCGAGAGCATCTGCTGCTCGCCACCTGACAGATTGCCGGCCAGTTGTGCACTACGCTCCCTGAGCCTCGGGAAACGTCTGAACACCCGGGCCACCGATTCGTCAAATGGTTGGTCGACGGGCCGGATCTCCCAGGCGAGCAGCAGGTTTTCCTCAACCGTCATTTGTCGCAGCGTGCCTCGGCCCTCGGGAACATGAAGAAGGCCGGCGCGGGCCAGTTGGTGTGCACCGATCTCGGCGATACGGAATTCACCCGCTGGAACGCGTAGTAATGCGTCGCCTGCGGCGATCGGCAGGATTCCTGAGAGCGCCTTCATCAGCGTGGTTTTGCCCGCGCCGTTGGCGCCCACAATCGCGACCGTTTCGCCGGCACTGACGGCAAAGCTGACCCCGCGTAGCGCGCGGATGGCGCCATAGGCCACCTGCAGGTTACGAACTTCGAGAAGAGGCGAACTCACATCGCCCCTCCCGACGGGACCGCGCCATCGTCACCCAGGTAGGCGCGACGCACGTCGGGATGCGACAGAACAGATTCAGGCGGTCCATCGGCGATCTTTCGACCGTAGTCGAGTGCGATGATCCGGTCGGAGAGCGCGCGAATCAGACTCATGTCGTGCTCGATCAATGCGATCGCCTGTACCCGTGGCCGCGCGATCCGAATGTCCTCGACCAGCTGTGCGGTCTCGGTCTCGTTCATACCGGCTGCAGGCTCGTCGAGCAACAGCATCATGGGGCGTCCCGCAAGTGCACGCGCAATCTCCAGGCGCCTGGCCTCGCCATAGGCGAGGCTATCCGCGCGGTGATTGGCCTTCGCGGAGAGTCCCATCAGGGTGATGAACTCCATCGCCTCCTCGATCGCCGCACGCCGCCTGGGCCCGGGAATGAGGGTGGCGAGAACCGAGCGGAGCGGCTTCACCGCAAAGGTCTTGTTGGCCACCATTACGTTCTCGAGCACGGTCATACGTCGGAACAGACGGATGTTCTGAAAGGTGCGGGCAATGCCCAGGCGGCCGATTCGATGCAGCGGGAGGTGAGTGATCTCGGTGCCACAAAAACGGATTGAGCCCTCAGTGGCACGATAAAAACCGGTGATGGTGTTGATGAGCGCAGTTTTTCCCGCGCCGTTTGGCCCGATGATCCCCAAGATCTCGCTCTGAAAAAGATCGAGATCGATGCCGTCGATCGCCTTGACGCCACCAAAATATTTTCGCAGCGACCTAACCTCCAGCACCGCGCTCATTTGCCCTGGCCTTGACCGATTCGGGCAGTGATCACCCGGAACGACAGCAAGCCCTCGGGCCGGAATAGCAGCATGATCACAATCACTAGTCCGAAAATGGTGGGCCGCCACTCGGCCAGCACGCGGAAATACTCCGGTAGCAACGTCATGACGGTCGCACCCAGAATCGGTCCGAACATGTTGTTAACGCCGCCCAGGATCACGTAGAGCACGACGTAGATCGACACCAGGATGTCGAAGTTGTCGGGTCGAACGAAATTCATGAAATGGCCGTAGAGCGCGCCACCGATCGCCGCAATGGCTGCCCCGATAGAAAATGCTGCGAGCTTGACCCAAGCCGTGTTGATTCCGAGCGATTCCGCCACCCGGTCGTCTTCGCGGACGGCATCGAACACGCGCTGCAGCGGGCTGATGGACAGACACCAGAGCCCGACACCGATCACCAATACCGCCGCCAGGACGGTTGTGAGATCAGCACCGCTCATGCCGCCAAAGCCCTGTACGCCGCCGACCAGCTTGAAATTCTCGAGGCCGACGCGCACGCAGAAAGTCACGCCAATCGTGACCATGATCAGATAGATCCCGCGTACCCTGAGGGCAGGCCAGCCGATCAGCATGGCGAGCAATGCGCTCAGCACTGCCCCCCCGATCGCTGCAGGGATCAGGGGAACTCCCAGTTTCACTGTCAGTAGGCCGGACGTATAGCAGCCGATCGCCATGAACGCGCCCTGCGCAAACGACAGATTGCCTGCGAGCAGCACGACGTAGACGCTCCAGGCAAGAATCAGGTTGATACCAGTGAAGAACAGCTGGTCGGTGATCACACTCGCTGCTCCCCGGCATGCAAGCCACCGAAGAGTCCGCCGCGTCGCCAGATCAGCACAATCAGCATTGCTACCCAAACGGTCATCTCGCCGAGGCGCCCGAGACCGAACTGAAAAGTAAGAGCCTCCAGAACGCCGATCAGGAGGCCGGCAATGACGGCTCCGCGCAGATCACCCATGCCACCGATTGCCATGATCGCAACCGCTTTCAGACCAAAGGTGAGGCCCAGTTCGGGATTGGCCACGCCCGTGCGCAGCGCGAGGAGCAGGCCCGCCACCGCAGCGAGCGCCGAGGATACGAAGAACACAGTCTGGGTGACGCGTCGTACGTCGATGCCAAGGAGCGCGGCGTTGGTCGAGGATTCTGCTACCGCGCGGATCCTTCGGCCGGCCGAGGTGCGCGATACCGCGAGGTGAAGCGCTAGCATCAGTGCGAAGGTAACCGCGAGAATGATGAGCTGAATCCAGAGAAACCTCACCCCGGCAACAGTGAAACCCTCTTTGAAAATGCCTGACGTCAGTCCGAGGTCGACGGGCTCTGAGCCCCAGACCTTATGGGTGATGTCGACCAACACCAATCCGAGTGATAGGGACGAGAGTGCTGCGGTGGTCTTCGCGTCATCGCTCTGAAAGCGGCGAAAACTGACGAACTCGGTGAGGAGTCCCATGAGCCCCCCGACCATGAAGGCGAGCGGAAACGCCCACCAGACCGAGGTGTGGGCCGCGCACACCAAGCCGACGATGCCCCCGAACATAAAGACCTCGGGGTGCGCGAAATTGAGCTTGTCCAGCACCCCGATCACCAGCGTGAAACCGATTGCGACCAGCGCGTACATCGCGCCGATCACAAGCCCGTTGGTGATCTGCCCGAGAAGCATCTGCGGCTCAGGGCGGGGGCGTGGCAGCGACTTAAGCTGCCACTAACGCCTCGGTTTCGGTACCAAGCTTCTGAATGGCGGGCAGCACGTCGCGCGCAAAGCGCTCCATGTTGGCGCGGGTCATATCCGCGGGCAGGGTGCCGAACTGACACATGGTGAGCAGATTGCCGAAACGCATGTCGCGCCAGTAGGACTCTAGCGTCTCGCGCACCGTGCTTGCGCTACCGCAGAGGAACATTCCAAGCTCCACGGCCTTCTCCAGGGTAATGTCGCCCGAGAGCGAACCCTTGGCCGCAGCGATACCGCGCATCGATTCGCGCGAGGTGTAGCCCGGGGGCAGCAGCATCTCGAAGGGCATCTTGAGAAAGCGGTTTCGGAAGATCTCGAAATGGGGTTTGGCCTCGCGGCGGGCGGATTCATCGGTATCACCCACGTAAACCGGCACCGCCCAGCCGAGCTGGTGATCGCCAGGCTCGTAGCCTGAGTTTCGCGCGGTGTCGCGATAGAGATTCAGGTATTTCGACACCGCCGCGGCAGGGCTGAAGGTTTGCAGGTAGGTGTAGCGCCGGTCCGGGTGCGAGGCCCAGTCGATGGTTTCCTTGCTGCCCTGGGAGGGAATCCAGATGGGCGGATGTGGCCGCTGGAAGGGGCGGGGCCAGAGATTCACATAGCTCACGTTGTAGTGCTTGCCCTGGAAAGAGAAGGGCCCGGGATCAGTCCAGGCGCGCACGATCAGGTCGTGCGCTTCGTGGAAACGGTCGTGAGAGAAGGTGGGGTTCACGCCGAAGGTGTGGTATTCGGCGCCGATGCCGCGCACAAAGCCGCTGATCAGGCGGCCGCCTGTGATGACATCGATCATCGCGTGCTCTTCCGCGATGGTGAGCGGGTGTTCGCGCAGCGGCAATGCGCTGCCCAGGATGGCGATCTTCGCGCGTGTCGTACGCCGGGCGAGCGCGCTGGCGGTGACGATCGGCGAGGGCATGATGCCGTAGGCGGTCTGATGATGTTCGTTGACCGCAACCCCATCCCATCCGAGGGTCTCGCCGTATTCCAGTTCATCGAGAAAACGGTTGTAGAGCTGATGGCCTTTTACCGGATCGAAGAGCGCATTGGGGAGCTTCATCCAGACGGTGTCATAGGCGCTCGACTTTTGAAGATCGAGATCGGCGTAGGGCATCAGGTGAAAGAGAATGACTTGCATGGTGTTACTTCCCTGCCAGGAATTTGAAAAGGATGTCACAGAACTCATCGGGCCGTTCAGACTGGGGCAAGTGCCCACAATGCGGAATGACGGTGATGCTCGCCTGAGGCATGGCCTCACGGAAGGCCTGTGTGGCGCCTACTGGCAGGATCTGATCCTGCTCGCCCCAGATGATCTGGGTGGGGACATCGATTCGTTTCACCCACTTGTGCAGTTTGGGATCATGTAGGCGAGGCTCCCAGGCGAGCCGAGCGAAAGTGAAGCGGTTTTTCTGCAGCACTTCCTGCTGCTCAGGGGTAGGGGGTACCGATAGCATGCGCTCGGCAATGCTCTGATCGTGAAACGTGTTCCGAACCAACTGCTCTGGGCTCCAGAGAAAAACGTCGCCTGGCACCACGCCCGGCGTGCGAAGGCCGGCCGGACCGATCATTGAGAGCGTCTTGATGCGCGACGTGTCGCGCACCGCCATTTCAAGCGCGAGCCAGCCGCCGAGCGAGCTTCCGAGCACATGCACGCCGTTGAGTTGATGCTCGCGCATGAAGTTGAGATAGAAATAAGCGAGGTCGTGAATATTTTCGAGCCACTCGGGTTCGTCGGACTGCCCGAATCCCGGGTGCTCCGGAATCCAGACATCGAACCGTTCAGCCAGCTTCAGCATGAAGGGCTGGATCCCCGCGACGCCGTTTGCGCCGTGCAGGTAAAGGAGGGGGGTGCCTCGACCGCTGCGCAGCAGTCGCGTTCGGCAGCCGTCAATCTGGACAAAGCTCTCGATGAAGCTCACGTAGGGGTCTCCGGATCAGGTCTTATTCTTATGTTTGAGTGGTGACATTGAACGTACTGAAGCAGCCACAAAGGGACCGTCTCAAATCGAAAGGGTATGCAGATCTGAGGCCCTTGTAAAGAAAATGACTTGCCGCTCAGCAATAAAGGCGCAGCTTCCGAAATCGTCATCGCGTTTTCACAGGACCCCACCTACAATCGGCGCCTCGCCATGGTCATCCCTCTTTATCTCACCTACCTGCTCCTGCCGATCGCGCTGGTCGCGATCGGTTCGTTCGGGCAGTCCTGGACCAACTCGCTCCTGCCGACGGGCTTCACACTGCGCTGGTTTCAGGAGCTCCTCGCTGACGGCTCGTTTCGGCGAGCGTTCTGGACCAGCCTCTATGTGGCGCTTGGCACCTGTGCAGTGACCGCGCTGCTTGCCGTGCCGCTTGCGTATTCGCTCTACCACCGCGCCTCGCGCGGCGGGGCCTTCGCGGGCCGTCTGATTGCCTCGTTACCGGTGGCGGTGCCGGCGCTCACCCTGGGCTTTGGCTATGTGCTGGTGTTCTCAAGCGATGCGACGCCGTGGCTGGGCACCCTGCCGCTTCTGATCGCTGCGCATGGGGTGCTTACGCTCCCCTATCTCACGCAAGCGCTGGTGGCCGACCTTCGCCATCTCGGCCTGGCTGATCTCGAGGCCTGTGCCGCGACGCTAGGCGCCT